>NZ_DBHIDN010000004.1:0-95885 GCF_057251025.1 Shuttleworthella sp. | reverse complement strand
CAGAAGACCGGAAGTCCTTGTTTTATTATTGGGGATTCCGGCTCTTTTTCTATTATCTTCCGAAGTTTGCAGGACAAAGTCTGTCTGTTTGCACCGGCTTCTTCTGCTAGGATAGGGGAAAACCTTGTAGCAATACGTATCTATGGCTCTATATCGAGGAGGGAATTGTCGCATGAAATCTATGAAAACGCTTGGTCTTCTTGCGCTCTGCGGCAGCATGCTGCTGACGACTGCCTGCTCCGGTTCCGGCAAGACCGTGACCGGCTCCAAGGGAGACCAGTACCAGGTCAGCGATCAGGAGAAGTCTATCTCAAGCGATGAGGCCAACAAGAAGTATGAGCCCTATACGATCACACTGAACCTGGAGCGATCCGGGATCGGCCAAAATATCAGGGAGACCTTTACGTCTGCCCCCAAGCGAGTGCTCCTGGACGGGGATCAGATGACGGACATCTTCTTAGACCTGGGGCTTGAGGACCACATCGCCGGGTACACCAGAGGGGCCTGCCTGTCCACGGTCAGCAATTTCCCGGCCAGGGATTCCCTCAATAAGATCCTGCCGGACGGGTCCAATCTGAGCAGCTCTTCCAAGGAACAGATCCTCAACTTAAAGCCGGATTTTATGATGGGCTGGGATTCGCTCTTCTCCGAGAGTCATTACTCTGTGGACTGGTGCCTGCAGAATCACATCATCCCCTATTTTCCCTACTGCTGCTCGGACTCCGCGACCATGGAGGATATCTACAAGGACTACGATGTCCTGGGCCATGTGTTCGGAGTGTCAGACAGGGCCCAGGACCGCATCAATGCCATGAAGGCCAAGATCAATGATGTCCACGGCAAGCTGGGAGAAGAGGCCTACCAGAAGCCGATCACAGTCTTCGTCTATGACTCCGGGCAGGATGCCCCCTTTACAGCCTGCCAGGGAATCCCGGGAGATATGATCAAGAAGGCGGGAGGCCTGTCAATCTTCAATGACATCCAAAAGGGCTGGGCGACGCCTTCCTGGGAAGAAGTGGTAGAGAGGGATCCGGATGTGATTCTGATTCTGGATTACAATCACGACACGGATAGCAAGATCAGCTTCTTGAAGAGCAATGAGGCCACCAAGAACCTCCGGGCCGTAAAAGAGGGCAGAATCTACAGTGCCTGCTGTGCTGACATGCAGGGGTCTGCAGGATCTGCCAATGCCATTGAGATCATGGCAAGACAGTTCTACCCGGATAAATTCCGCTGATCAGGCAGATGATGAGGAGAGACCATGAGCAAAAGAAAAACCATCTTTCCGCTGGAGAGCAAGGTCTCTTTCTCCGTCTTCCTCCTGCTCATGCTGCTGCTTTTGGCGTTTTCCGTCTTTATTGCGATTGTGTTCGGAAGCGTATCTCTTGATCCCTCAACCATACGAGGGGTGATCGTCAATCAGATCACGGGCCGTGAGCTGGTTCCGGTCCGCTGGGAAGAGAGCACGAGGTCCATTATCTGGAACATCCGTCTGCCGCGCATCCTCACGGCGTGGATTGTCGGCGCCGGCCTGACCCTCTGCGGCATTGTCATGCAGGCTCTGACGAAGAACCCCCTGGCGGATCCGTTTGTCCTCGGGATCTCCCAGGGGGCATCTGCGGGAGCGGTCTCGGTGATTATGTACGGATACCTGTCCTTCCTGGGCTATTATGCGACCATGTGCGGGGCCTTCGTCGGAGCCCTGATTGCCATGGTCTTGGCTCTCGGAATCGCCAGGAACAGGAATGTGCTCACGGCAACCAACCTGATCCTGGCCGGCATCGCCGTATCGGCCCTCTTCGGGGCCCTGACCAACCTGATGATCTATGCCCACCAGAGCGGATCGGATAAGGTGAAGACGGCTCAGTACTGGCTGCTCGGCTCACTGAGCGGTGCCAACTGGGTCCGGCTCTTCTACGCCACGACGGCATTTGTCGTTTGTTTTCTCGGAATTCTCATCATGCACAGGAGCCTGGATGCCCTGATGCTGGGGGATGAGACTGCAAGCACTCTGGGAGTCAACACTGCCGGAGCCAAGCTTGCGATCATTATGATTGCGACCGGTCTGACCGGTGTGATCGTGTCGATCAGCGGCGTGATCGGTTTCGTCGGTTTGACCGTTCCGCATATGACAAGGTCCATGGTCGGAAGCAAGCACAGCCGCCTGATTCCGGCCTCGGTTCTGCTGGGAGGCAGCTTCATGGTTCTTGCGGACCTCATCTCGAGAACCCTGATTCGCCCGGAAGAACTGCCGATCGGTGTCGTGTCCGCTTTCTTCGGCGCCCCCTTCTTCCTCTATCTGATCAAGAGAGCGCAGGCCTAGGGGAGGAAATTATGCAGAAGTCGGATAGAATGAGACCGGAAGAGAGGGCCGGGGAGAGCAAAGTCAAGCTTCGGGTGGAAGATATCAGCTGCTCCCTGGACCGAAAATTGATCATCGACGGGATCTGTACGGAGATCGAGAGGGGGAGTTTCGTCGGCCTGGTAGGCCCCAACGGCTGCGGAAAGTCCACCCTGCTCAAGAATATCTACCAGGTACTGAAGGCGGACAAGGGGGTGATCTATCTGGACGGCCATCGGATCGATCGGATGTCCGGCCGGCAGAGGGCCCGTCATATGGCCGTCATGCAGCAGGAGAACCAGATTTCCTTTGACCTTACGGTCTATGAGATGGTTCTTCTGGGACGCTTCTCCCACCAGAAGGCCCTGTCCGGTAGCTCGGAAAGAGACCGAAAGGTCGTCATGGACTGTCTCGCGGAGGTGGGGCTGACCGGCTATGAGAAGCGGCACTTTCTCTCCCTGTCAGGAGGGGAGAAGCAGAGGGCTCTGGTCGCAAGAGCCCTGGCTCAGGAGGCCTCGTTCATTATCCTGGATGAGCCGATCAACCATCTGGACATCGGCTATCAATATCAGATCATGAAGATTCTCAAGAGGCAGAAGCTGACCGTCCTGTCCAGCATTCATGACCTGAATATCGCCGGCACTTACTGCGACCGGATCCTCCTCATGAAAGAGGGCCGCCTTCTTGCCGCCGGGAGTCCGGAGGAGATCCTGGTTCCGGAGCGCATCAGAGATCTCTTTGGGATCGGCTGCAAGATTATAAAAAACGAGCAGACAGGTCGCAACAATATCCTTTATTTGCCGGATTTATGATCTCCTGTGTAGAGGCCGAGTCCCTTGAGGAGCGCCTTCTGCGTCTGCTGCAAGCCGTCCTCCAGCTGCTTCTGATTCTCGTAGCCTAAGCTGTCGAAGAACTTTCGGATGGCGGACTGTGTCAGGGGATCCGCGTCCCGCATCCGTCCGAGGACAATATTGCCGACTTGAATCGGACTCTTGAGCAGGTCGGAGACATTGGATCCTACTTCATTCATGGAGTCAAAGAGGGTTCGGATGAAGGCCTCTCGCTCCTCGAAACTGGCGGATCGAATCCAGCGGTCGAAGATCCGGTTCATGCGCTTGGCCTTGGGACTTTGATCTGCCGCAGTCTGGAAGTGATCAGCCTCAACCTGCCAGGACAGGGCCCAGTGCTGTACGATATCCCTGGCAGAGCTCTTTACAATGGTAATCCGACCCTCTGTCTGGGCCTTGGCCGGGTGGTGAACGACGGCGGGGTCCTCTAAGAGCATGCCGATCATGCCGTAGGCGGGGGTGAACTTGTGCATCCGGTCCCGGATGCGGGCATAGCCCTCTTGATCCCGCAACTCCTCGGGAATACCCGGCCCATCATTGGAGTAGACAGCCTGAAGCTGATTCTGGAGTGGTTGGGCCAGATGTATGGCGGCATAGACAGCCAGATTCCCGCCCTTGGAATGGCCGCCGACCCGCCAGACAGCCGAGGGGTTCTCCCTGATGCGGGAGGTCAGGTAGAGGGTTGCCTCCTTCTGGGCATTTGTGACCTGGTAGGAGAACATGAAGTCCTCTCTCCAGCCCACGACCGTGTCATCTGTGCCCCGAAAGGCACAGTAGCGGCTGCCGTCCGGCAGCAGGTAGCAGAGGGCGGAGAACTGCATGTGATTGTTGCTGTAGTCGGCGATATCATTGACGAAGTTGCTCACCATGAGGTCACCGAAGCGCGGGCAGCCGGCGGCATCCCTGAGGAAGTTGTTGTTCATGGTCTGGTCCTGACCGGGAATCGCGCCCCGCTCCGGATGCTCCAGGAAGAGATCTGCAGCCTCCTGCAGGGAGATCTGTCCCTGACCAGGGGAGGGAATGATGCCGTCGAAGGCATGATAGGCGATCTGGGAGAGGACCAGATTGTCCACCTCATTGAAGGGGCGGTCGATGAAGGTCAGGTCCCCACGCCAGCGGATGTATTCGATCAAGTCGGCCATAAAGTACTCCTGTCTGTTTGCAGTGGATGAGTTTATTATCTGACTTTTGCGTGAGAAAAGCCAACTTCCTGACTTGCCTTCTGCTTGTGCGCAGAAGAATGGGAAAAGAAGACGATTGAAATTTGGACTTGACCGGATTGGGCAAGTCCGATAATATAACACTTGTCGTTGATCAAGCGGCATTTGCGCGAGTGGCTCAGTTGGTGGAGCGCGACCTTGCCAAGGTCGAGGCCGCGGGTTCGAGTCCCGTCTCGCGCTTTTTTGATATCAGAGAGCCTCCTGCGGATCCAGGGGGCTCTCTTACTTGTCAGAAAGCTTCCTTCTCCCTATAATTATGAGCAAGTTTACTGCTAGGAGGTAGGGCTATGAGCTATGCGGACCGTGTCTTCGTTGACATGTGCGAGGAGATCATCAATCAGGGGACCAGCAGCCGGGGAATGCCGGTACGGCCCCGCTGGGAGGACGGAAGCCCCGCCCACACCATCAAGCGCTTCGGTATCGTAAACCGCTACGACCTGTCCAGGGAATTCCCGGCGATCACCCTGCGCCGGACGGCAATCAAGTCCTGTGTCAATGAGATGCTCTGGATCTGGCAGAAGAAATCCAGCAATATCAAGGACCTCAAGTCCTCTGTCTGGGACGAGTGGGCGGATGAAGAGGGGTCCATCGGCAAGGCTTACGGCTATCAGATCGGCAAGAAGTACATCCATCACATGGATGAATGCGGGAAGCCGGTCTATATGGATCAGATTGATGCCGTAATCTATGATTTAAAGCACAATCCCTTCTCCCGCCGCATCATGGTCAATATGTACAATTTCGATGACCTGCACGAGATGCACCTCTACCCCTGCGCTTATTCTGTGACCTTCAATGTGACCAAGCGCAGGGAGACCGGGGCGATGGTCCTAAATGCCATCTTGAATCAGCGGTCTCAGGATGTCCTCGCCGCAAATAACTGGAATGTCTGCCAGTATGCCGTTCTGCTGCATATGCTGGCCCAGGTCTGTGACATGGAAGTGGGAGAACTTGTGCATGTGATCGCTGATGCCCACATCTATGACCGGCATGTCCCCCTGGTCCGGGAGCTGATCCAAAGAGATCAGTATGAGGCGCCCGTCCTTTGGATGAATCCGGACATTCACGACTTCTACCGGTTCACAGAAGATGACATCCGTCTGGACCACTACCGGCACGGGCCGCAGATTCAGAATATTCCCATCGCCGTGTAAGAGTTCTTTTATTATCCCTCTTTGACCAAGCAGATATGACCGGGGAAAGAATTGAGGCTGCCGTATGAAAATGATTGTCGCTGTCGACCGCAACTGGGGCATCGGAAAGAAGGGAGAGCTCCTGATCTCCATCCCGGAGGACATGAAATTCTTCCGCAGGATGACGCTGAACAAGATTGTCGTCATGGGCAGAAAGACGCTTGACTCCTTTCCCCATGGCCTGCCCCTTAAGAATCGGGTCAATCTTGTCCTGACCCGGGATCCCGATTTTACAAGGGAGGGGGTGAGGGCGGTTCACTCGATGGATGAATTGCAGGAGGTCCTGGCGGACTATGACCCGGAAGAGGTATACGTCATCGGCGGAGAGGCGGTCTATCGCCAGTTGGAGCCCTTCTGCGACGAGGCCTATGTCACGAAAATCGACTATGCCTATGATGCGGATGCGCATTTTCCCAACCTGGATCGGATGGAGGACTGGGAATGCGTGGAGAGCTCAGAGGAGCAGACCTACTACGATGTGGAGTATTATTTCACCAGTTATCGCCGCAGGTCATAAAGACCAGAGAAGAGACATAAGGAGATCCCTGCCATATGGATATCACGGGAAAAAAGTTATTTGTCAGAGCCATGGAGCATGAGGGGGTCGACACGATCTTCGCTTATCCGGGCGGCATGATTACGGACCTGCTGGACGAACTCTACAAGTCCGGCGATATCCGTCTGGTCCTGCCTCGCCATGAACAGGCCCTGGTCCATGAGGCGGAGGGCTATGCCCGGGCGACCGGCCGCGTGGGTGTCTGTCTGGTGACCTCCGGCCCCGGCGCTACCAACGCCATCACGGGAATTGCCGATGCCCACTACGACTCCATTCCCCTTGTGGTGATCACGGGGCAGGTCTCCCAGAGTCTGATCGGCAATGACGCCTTTCAGGAGGTCGACATTGTGGGAATGACCCGGTCTGTTGTGAAGTGGGGGGTTACGGTTCACGACAGGAAGCAGCTTGGAAGAAGTCTGAAAATGGCCTTTCAGATTGCCTCCTCCGGCAAGCCCGGCCCGGTTCTGATCGATATTCCAAAGGACATACAGCAGGCGTATGGGCCGGACACCTACCCCGATCACGTGGACATCCGGGGCTATAAAATCAACGAGTCGGTCCATATCGGCCAGCTCAAGAAGGCCTTCAAGCTCCTTGAGAGGGCTAAGAAGCCGGTCATTCTGGCGGGCGGCGGCATTAATATTGCGGGAGCCAATGACAAGCTGTTGGCATTTGCGGAGAAGACGGGCGTCCCGGTGGTGACCACGGTCATGGGGAAGGGGGCTCTGCCCTCCGGACACGAGCTCTATGTGGGTGATGCGGGCATGCACGGAAGCTTCGCCGCCAATATGGCCCTCTACCACTGCGATGTCCTCTTCTCCATCGGAACGCGGTTCAATGATCGGATCACAGGCAATCTCAAGGAATTTGTCCCGGAGGCCAAGATCGTCCATATCGATATCGATACGGCCTCCATCTCAAGAAATGTTCTCGTGGATGTCCCGGTGGTCTCAGACGCCAATCTGGCCCTGGACCACCTGCTCGTGTGGGCCAGGCCCCTGGCCTGCGATTCCTGGCGGGACCGGATCGGGTCCTGGGACCGGGAGCATCCCCTGAAGGTCGCCAGAAGGGAGGGAAAGATGTCTCCCCAGGCGGTCTTTGCGTCGATCAATACCGTCTTTACAGAGGGCATCTTTGTCGCGGACGTGGGGCAACATCAGATGTGGGCTTACTCCTATATGACATTGAACAAGGACAAGCGGATGTTTACCTCCGGAGGTCTGGGGACGATGGGCTTTGGTTTTCCGGCGGCCCTGGGGGCCAAGATTGCCTGTCCAGACCAAAATGTCGTCTGCCTGACCGGAGACGGGGGCTTTCAGATGAATATGCAGGAGATGGCGACAGCCGTCCTGGAGGACGCGCCGGTAACGGTCTGCATCTTTAATAACGGCTATCTGGGCATGGTGCGCCAGCAGCAGGAGTATATCTACGGAAAGCGCTATGCGATCGTCAACCTAAATCACAGGGTCCATCCGAAGGATGACCTCTTGGATGCGGATCAGGGACCCTATGAGCCTGACTTTGTCAAGTGGGCGGAGGCCTATGGGGTGGATGCCGTCCGGGTGACCGGGGAGGATGAGATCATTCCGGCCCTGGAGAGGGCCAGGAAGAACCAGGAGGCGGGGAAGCCGATGCTGATCGAATTCATGATCGCAAGAGAATACAATGCCCTGCCCATGGTCAAGGGAGGCAGACCCATGACCGACATGATCCTGAAGTGAGGAGATGAGATGGCTGAAGATATGAAAATGCGCTGGATTGCGCTTCTGGTGGAGAACCAGGTTGGCGTCCTGGCCAAGGTGTCAGGTCTTTTGGCAGGCAAGTCCTATAATATGCAGAGTCTGACGGTCGGCACCACAGAACAGGAGGACGTGTCCAGGATGACCATCTCCGTGCTGGCGGACGATGTGACCTTCGAGCAGATCAAGAAGCAGTTCAACAGTATGGTCGAGGTCATCAAGGTCATGGACCTGACCCATGTTCCCCTGCACATGAAGGAGATCATGTATGCGACCCTGACCAGACTCAGCCCGGAGGACATGCAGGTCGCCTTCCAGATTGCCCGGGTCTTCAAGGTGGACATCAACGACATGGGAGAGGACGCCCTGATCTTCGAGTGCCTTTTGACAGAGAACACCAATAATGAACTGATTGCCCTCTTAAAGAGCAAGTTCCGCGGAAGAGTGCATGTGGTCCGGGGCGGCGCGGTGGCCTGTGAGAGCATTTCACACTCGCACAGGGTATGACAGGGGCAGGAGCGATCCATATGAGACGGACGAATCACAAAATGAGCATACCGGCGCTGGCTCTGACACTTGCGCTCCTAATGGGCTCTGTCTCCTCTGTCGGCCTGCAGGTCCGTGCGGAGGATTCTCTCGAGGACCTGAAGCGGCAGAAGACAGAGGCCAGGGACAGGGTGGATGACGCAAGATCCAAGCTCGATCAGGCGGCAGAGAGCAAGCAGGGCCTGGAGCGAGAATTGGATCTGCTGTCGGACCGAATCAAGACGACCCGGCAGACCATGGATGAGAACAACCGGAAGATTAGCGGCCTGCAGGAAGAGCTGGGGCAGGCCCAGGCCGATAAGTCTGGCCGGCTGGCCGCCATGAAACTGCGGATCCGCTATATGTACGAGCAGGGAAGCAGCAATGACTTGCTGGTACTCTTCTTCACATCCGAGAATTTCGCTGACTTCCTTGCCAAGTTCGATTACGCGGCGCAGCTGACCCGATATGAGCAGAAGATGATCGGAGAGATGGAGAAACTGCAGGAGGAGATTGACGCCAAGGCGGCAGACCTCTCAAGTCGGCAGGACGCCCTCCAAGAGGAGCAAGAGACCCTCCTGGGCCAGCAGGATGAGATGAACCGGCTTCTTGCCTCTGCCTCTGATGAAGTCAGGATGAAATACATGGATTACTCCGGGGCCAGAGACCGGCTAAAGCAGATTGATCAGTCGATTGCCGATATGCAGGCGGCACTTATGGCAGAGCAGAAGAGAAATGAGGCCCGGAAACTGGCCGAGGCGGACCGGATCGCGCGTCAGGCGGAGGCGGTCGGACAAAAGGCCGATCAGAAGGCTGATCCGGGGAGAGAAAAGGGCAAGGATGGGTCTGCCTCCAAGAACGGGTCATCCGCCGCTTCCGATTGGAAGACAACGCATGCGCAGGGACAGGCGGGGACGGACTACTGGGTCAAGCCCATGGGATACTCACAGCAGGAACTGGAGGAACTGACCACGATTATCTTCTGCGAGGCCGGAGGAGAGGGCTATAAGGTCCAGCTCGGGGTGGGGTCCGTCATCCTAAACCGGGTTCGAAGCCCCTATTTCCCGGGCACAATTCATAGAGTGATTTTCGCCCCGGGCCAGTTCGAGCCAACCTGGATCAAACTTGCAGGCAGGTGGGATAATCAGGTCATGTTCGATTATTTCCACGGGCAGAGGGAGCCCCTCCTGAAGAATTCCAGGGCCTACCAGACCTGCCGCCAGGCCGCTCTTGATGTTCTGAACGGGAAGAGAAACACCAATCTCTGCTTCTTCTGGGCCGTGTCGAATTCCAAGCCGGCCGGGTCCATCATTATGGGCCGGACGGTCTTCTTCGGCCGGGTCATTCAGAATTCCTGACAGACCGGGTCTCTGTTTCGGGATCCCGCCTGTCTGCTCGCAGGAGAGCCGACGGACGGGATCTTGATTGATTGGGGAATTGCCCCTTGTTTGGGTGTTTTTCTTGTGTTATCCTCAAACAGTAAGCGTGGGCAATTTCTTTTTTTTTACCCTTCTTGTTAAAAAAATAACAAGCCAAGGGCCGCCGACCGGTCCGTCCGATCCGGCAAGATCGCCGCGCAGGCAGGAAATCCATACAGGTAAGGAGAAAACTATGGCAAAGAAAGTGGTATTAGCAGGTGCTTGTCGTACAGCCATCGGTAAGATGGGAGGGGCTTTCGCCAAGACCTCAGCGGCGGATCTGGGCGCCATCGTCATCAAGGAGGCCCTGAACAGAGCCGGTGTTGATCCGAAGCTGGTTGACGAAGTGAAGATGGGCTGTGTCATCCAGGCCGGTCTGGGCCAGAATGTTGCCCGTCAGGCTGCCATCAAGGCTGGCATTCCCGTGGAAGTTCCGGCCTTAACTCTGAACGTTGTATGCGGTTCCGGTCTGAAGTGCGTCGTTGAGGCCGCCAATATGATCCGGGCCGGCGAGGCAGACATCGTCGTTGCCGGCGGCATGGAGAACATGTCCATGGCTCCCTATGCTCTGCCCAATGCCCGCTTCGGCTATCGGATGAACAACGGAACCCTGGTCGACACCATGGTCAACGATGCCCTGACCGATGCCTTCAACCACTATCACATGATGATCACCGCTGAGAATGTCGCCGAGCAGTGGGGCCTGACCCGCGAGGAGCTGGACGCATTCGCAGCCGAGTCTCAGCAGAAGGCCGAGAAGGCAATGGCAAGAGGCGCATTCAAGAACGAGATCGTTCCCGTTCCCATGCATGACCGCAAGAAGGGCGATTATGTCGTAGATACGGATGAGGGACCCCGTCCGGGCACAACGGCTGAGAGCCTTGCAAAGCTCCGCTGCTGCTCCGGCAAGGAGGGCGGACTTGTCACTGCCGGCAATGCCTCTGGGATCAACGACGGCGCAGCCGCAATCGTAGTTATGAGCGAGGAGAAGGCCAAGGAGCTCGGCGTAAAGAACATCATGGCTGAGTACATCGGCGGCGCTATGGGTGGCGTGGATCCAAGCATCATGGGAGTCGGCCCTGTCGCAGCTGTTCGGAATGTCATGAAGAGAACCGGCATGACGGTTGACCAGATGGATATGATCGAGGCCAATGAGGCCTTTGCCGCTCAGTCTGTCGCAGTAGCAAGAGATCTCGGCTTTGATATGGCCAAGGTCAACCCCAACGGCGGCGCCATCGCTCTGGGTCATCCCGTAGGAGCTTCCGGCGCCAGAATCCTGGTTACCCTGCTTCATGAGATGGATCAGGATGCCAATGCCAAGATGGGCCTTGCAACGCTTTGCATCGGCGGAGGCATGGGCTGTGCTGCCATCGTCAAGAAGTATGAGGGCTGATTGAAATTAACTTCTTGTGACCGACTTATGCAGTCGGTCACTGGTGTTTTAGATTGAGATTTTTCTCAGGAGGATAACAAATGAAAGTAGGCGTTATTGGTGCCGGAACAATGGGAAGCGGTATTGCGCAGGCATTCGCCCAGACCGAGGGCTTCGAGGTCTATCTGACCGATATCAACAATGAGTTTGCTGCCGGCGGAAAGGCCAAGATCGAGAAGGGCCTGGCCAAGAGGGTTGCAAAGGGCAAGATGGACCAGGCTGCCGCAGACGCAATTCTCGCCAAGATCACAACCGGGACCAAGGATATCTGCACGGATGCGGATCTGATCATTGAGGCTGCGATTGAGAACATGGAGATCAAGCGCCAGACCTTCAAGGAGCTGCAGGAGATTGTTCCTGCGTCCTGCAAGTTTGCGACCAATACCTCTTCCCTGTCCATTACAGAGATCGGTCAGGGACTGGACCGCCCCGTGATCGGCATGCACTTCTTCAACCCGGCTCCGGTCATGAAGCTGATCGAGGTAATCCAGGGCGGCAATACCCCGGATGAGCTTCGCGATTTCATCGTTGATGTTTCCAAGAAGATCGGCAAGACCCCCGTTCAGGTCAACGAGGCTCCCGGATTCGTTGTAAACCGGATCCTGATCCCCATGATCAATGAGGCGATCAGCATCTATGCGGACGGCGTTGCCACCGTGGAAGACATTGACACGGCTATGCAGCTTGGCGCCAATCATCCCATGGGTCCCCTGGCTCTGGGCGATCTGATCGGCCTGGATGTCTGCCTGGCAATCATGGACGTCCTCTACAACGAGACCCATGACTCCAAGTACCGTGCCCATGTCCTGCTCCGCAAGATGGTGCGCGCAGGCAAGCTGGGAAGAAAGACCGGAATCGGTTTCTACGATTACAGCAAGTAAGATAAGGATGTAAGGAGATTATCCATGGATTTCACTTTAGATAAAAAGCATGAGATGGCCCGTGAGCTCTTTAAGAACTTCGCCGAGAACGAGGTGAAGCCTCTGGCCAAGGACGTAGATGAGGAGGAGCGCTTCCCCCGTGAGACCATCGAGAAGATGGCCAGGGCGGGCTTCCTTGGAATCGCCATTCCCAGAGAGTATGGCGGCCAGGGCTGTGATCCCCTGACCTATGTGATCGCAATTGAGGAGATCGCCAAGGTCTGCGGTACAACCGCAGTTGCCCTGTCTGCACATTCCTCCCTCTGCTGCGATCCCATTCTCAACTATGGTACCGAGGAGCAGAAGCAGAAGTTCCTGGTTCCCCTTGCCAAGGGAGAGAAGCTGGGCGCTTTCGCCCTGACGGAACCCGGCGCCGGTACAGACGCCCAGGGAGCACAGACCAAGGCGGTTGAGGTTGAGGACGGCTGGATCTTAAACGGGTCCAAGTGCTTCATCACCAACGGCAAGGAAGCAGATGTCTACATCATTATTGCAGTGACAGATACCGTTGAAGACAAGCGGGGCCGGTCCAAGAAACTCTTCTCCGCCTTCATTGTTGAGAAGGGAACGCCCGGATTCAGCTTCGGAACCAAGGAGAAGAAGATGGGTATCCGGGGCTCTGCCACCTACGAGCTGATCTTCCAGGACTGCAAGATCCCCAAGGACAACCTGCTCGGCAGGCGCGGCAAGGGCTTCCAGGAGGCCATGCATACTCTGGACGGCGGCCGTATCGGTATCGCCGCACAGGCACTCGGCCTGGGCGAGGGAGCCATTGACCGCACGGTTGCTTTCGTCATGGAGAGAAAGCAGTTTGGCCGTCCCATCGGAGCTTTCCAGAACACCCAGTTCCAGTTGGCCGATATGAAGACCCGGATGGATGCCGCCAAGTACTTAGTATATCGGGCCGCCTGCGCCAAGGCAGAGAAGCCCAGATTCTCAGCGGAGGCGGCAGAGGCCAAGCTTTTCGCCGCCGAGGCTGCCATGGATGTCACCACCAAGGCCGTTCAGCTGCATGGCGGCTACGGATACACCAGAGAGTACGAGGTTGAGCGCATGATGCGTGATGCCAAGATCTACGAGGGTACTTCTGAGGTACAGAGAATGGTTATTTCTGCCGGCATGCTCGTATAAGTGGAACATTTGCAGAATAGAGATAGGAGTGTAGATCCATGAAAATCGTTGTATGTATTAAGCAGGTTCCGGACACCAAGGGCGGCGTTGTCTTTAATCCCGACGGAACCTTGAACAGAGCGGCCATGATGACCATCATGAACCCTGACGACAAGGCGGGCTTAGAGGCTGCCCTTCGTCTGAAGGACCAGTACGGCGCAGAGGTTACGGTTCTGACCATGGGCCTTCCCAAGGCCGCCGACGCGCTGCGCGAGGCCCTGGCCATGGGAGCGGACAAGGGAATCCTTGTGACCGACCGCTGCCTGGGCGGCGCCGACACCTGGGCAACTTCCTCCACCCTTGCGGCAGCACTTCGCAATCTGGACTATGACATTATCTTCGCAGGTCGTCAGGCTATTGACGGAGATACGGCCCAGGTCGGACCTCAGATCGCAGAGCATCTCGGTCTTCCCGTGATCAGCTATGCGGAAGAGGTCAAGCTTGAGGGTGATTCCGTTGTCGTGAAGCGTCAGTATGAGGACCGCTATCATATGGTCAAGGCCAAGATGCCCGTCCTTATCACCGCTCTCTCAGAGCTCAACGAGCCCCGCTATATGACCCCCGCAGGCATCTGGGATGCTGTTGACGCCGAGATCACCACCTGGGGCAGAAATGACCTGAAGGACCTTGATGATTCCAACATCGGTCTTGCCGGTTCTCCCACCAAGATCGCCCGCGCCTCTGACAAGGTCCGCAAGGGTGCCGGCGAGAAGGTTGAGCTTGATCCCGCTGCGTCCGTGGACTATATCATGGACAAGCTGGTAACAAAGCACATTATCTAAGCAAAGAAAGTGGTGAAATAAATGGGTAAGACAGCTAATATCGAGGCCTACAAGGGCGTATACATCTTCGCTCAGCAGGTCGACAACAAGATTTCTAATATTTCTCTGGAACTTCTGGGCGAGGCCAGAAAGCTTGCGGCAGACTTAAATGAGGAGGTCACGGCCGTTCTTCTCGGCAGCAATGTGGCCGGCCTGACCGACAAGCTGGGCGAGTACGGAGCAGACAAGGTCATCTTAGTCGATGACCCCAAGCTTGAGACCTACCGGACCGAGCCCTATGCACAGGCTCTTGCGGCAGTGATCAAGGAGTTTAAGCCGGAGATCTTCCTGGTGGGCGCGACCGCGATCGGCCGTGACCTGGGACCCACCGTTTCGGCCCGTGTTGCGACCGGACTGACGGCAGACTGTACCTCCCTGGAGATCGGTGACTTCCCCATCAATCCTCCGGCCAACGGCGAGCAGAAGCACAAGCAGCTCCTCATGACCCGTCCTGCCTTCGGCGGCAATACAATCGCAACCATTGCCTGCCCCGACAACCGCCCCCAGATGGCTACGGTTCGTCCCGGCGTTATGCAGAAGATTGCGCCCGAGGCCGGCAGAAGGGCTGAGGTCATCAAGTTTGACGCTCACATCGAGGAGAACGGACGCTTTGTCGAGATCCTGGATATCGTAAAGAGCACGGTTCAGACGGTTGATATTCAGCAGGCCAAGATTCTGGTATCCGGCGGCCGCGGCATCGGCTCTCCCGAGAACTTCAATATTCTGGAGGACCTGGCGCAGGCGATCGGCGGAGAGGTATCCTGCTC
The DNA here is from genome assembly GCF_057251025.1 of Shuttleworthella sp. Lineage (NCBI taxonomy): Bacteria > Bacillati > Bacillota > Clostridia > Lachnospirales > Lachnospiraceae > Shuttleworthella > Shuttleworthella sp. The sequence continues at coordinate 80,935 of NZ_DBHIDN010000004.1, read as the reverse complement.
CCGCGCAGTTGTTGATTCCGGTTGGAAGCCCCACGATCTTCAGGTCGGACAGACCGGAAAGACCGTCCGCCCCAACCTCTACTTCGCCATCGGCATCTCCGGCGCCATCCAGCATGTAGCCGGTATGGAGGAGTCCGATGTGATCATCGCCATCAACAAGGATCCCGAGGCCCCCATCTTCGATGTGGCAAGCTATGGCATCGTCGGTGACTATCAGAAGATTGTTCCTGCCCTGACCGAGGCGATCAAGGCAGAGAAGGCCAAGAAGGCAGACTGATCCGATCTTGTGCCAGTGCCGTCCCTGCCGGGCAGGCCGGCGGCTCCTATAGCTAATTGACCAAAAGAAGTTCTCCACAATGCGCGGAGAACTTCTTTTTCAAAGTAAGCTGCGCCGCCGGCGGCATGCGAGAAAAGCGGGGTCCGCAGATATTCTCGCGGATATTGGCGGCCGCGGAGGCGGAAGACGCATGCAGAAGATATCAATTGACCAATTCAAGGACAAGATGAAGGACCTGGTCCTGGCGGACGCCCTGGAAGTCGTCTCGGATCCCGAGCGGCCCGGCCGCCTCTATATTCCCTATATGATGAGTGACTGTGTGGAGGACTATCTGCTCATAGACTTGAGGAAGGATGCCCGGTCACATGTCCGAGATCCTGAGGCTATGAGGGACCTGCTCGCGGCCTGGGCCGGGGGCGGGACAGATGGATCTCCCGGAATCGGTCAGATCGAGGAGATCTGGGAATCAAGGACCTACTACCAGTATCACAGACCCGGTCACTACTGGGTTCAGGGAGAGGAACACCTACGCCGCCTGGTCTATCAGCTGGGATGCATTCATGAGAAGATGACCTATCTGGGGCGGGAAGCAGTCAGCGAGAAGGAGATGGAGCTGGCCAGGCTGGTGGAATTCGGACCACTCCGCTTCTTCTCGCCGACGGGGGAGAAGCTGGATGACCGGTATCAAAACTCCGAGGAGGGAGTCTCAGTTATGCTGGATCTGGCCCGGACCTGCGGCGACAGCCGCCTGTCCTGGCTTGCGGCCTCTTTCGGCAAGCTGCCCGGATGGGAACTGAGAAATTATCTGATCGATTACTTGTCCTCCGACCGGGGATTCGCCTTCTGTCATGTCCTGCAGATTGAACTCGAGCTGGCCTCGAAGCCGTATGCGAGCAGGCGGTTTTCGGATGAAACAGAGGCCTGGGCTCAGATGGAGAGAAGGTGCATTGATGCGGCCCTGAGGGAAGAGGGGTATGTGGGACGCTATCCCCATTATCGGAGCAGGGATAGAAAGAGGATCCTTCTTGTCACTGAGGAAATGCCCTTTGCCATGAGCCTCCTGGACTACAGGGACATGGCCTACCGCTTCTACCGGCAGGAGACGCTTCTGGAGCAAGGGCACCTGATGACTGAGATTCGGAAGCTGGCGGAGAGGCCTGTCGATGAGACAAGATAAAGAGGGCAGAAGATGAATATCATGGAAGTTGACACGGTCCGCCTGGACGAGGAGAAGAAGGAAGTGGTCATCATTGACCAGACCGGGCTGCCCGGACGGGTGGAACTGCTTGCCTTAAGGACGGCAGAGGAAATCTGGAATGCCATATACCTCCTTCAAGTTCGCGGAGCTCCGGCCATTGGCGTATGCGCGGCCCTGGGTCTCTATGTCATGGCAGACCGGATCAAGGAGGAGGACTTCAAGAGCTTCCGGGCCCAGTTGAGGGCCAGGGCCGACTACCTGAATTCCTCTCGTCCGACCGCTGTTAATCTGTCCTGGGCCCTGAAGCGGATGGAGGACAAGCTGATGGAAAGCTATGTGTCTTCCTGCCGCAGTCACAGGCACTCCTGCCGGAAGGACTGGCTGTCCTGCCTCCATGATGAGGCTCTTCGGATCTATGAAGAGGATATTGCGGTCTGCCGGAAGCTGGGCGAGTACGGGATGGAGTTGATTGAGGACGGAGACGGGATTCTGACCCACTGCAACGCGGGGAAGCTGGCGGCGGTTCGCTATGGAACGGCCACGGCCCCCATCTATGTAGGGATGGAGGCCGGAAACCACTACCGGGTCTTCTGCGATGAGACCCGGCCCCTCTTGCAGGGAGCCCGCCTGACCGCCTTCGAGCTGCAGGAATCCGGTGTGGATACGACCCTGATCTGTGATAATATGTCCGCCTCCGTAATGAAGCGTGGTTGGATCAAGGCCGTCTTTGTGGGCTGTGACCGTGTTGCGGCGAACGGAGATACGGCCAATAAGATCGGAACTTCGGTTCTTGCGGCTGTGGCCAGGCAATACGGGGTCCCCCTGTATGTTGTGGCCCCCACATCCACCATTGATATGAATACGGCCGGCGGAGACGATATTGTGATCGAGGAGAGAAAGGGCCAGGAGGTCACTGAGATGTGGTATCGCGAGCGGATGGCGCCCGAAGGGGTCAAGGTCTATAACCCGGCATTCGACGTGACGGACCATGATCTGATCACCGCAATCGTCACGGAATACGGCATCGCAAGAGCTCCCTACACGGAGAGCCTGAAGGAGATTTTCAACAGAAAGAAGACCAGTGAGGCCGGAATATAGTATGATACTAAGGCATCTTAGCAGACGTGAAAGGAGTATGAGATGGCAGAGAATCAAGAACCGCAGTTTGATACAGAGCGTTTTACCAAGAATAAAAAGGAAGTCGAGAAGCCGGATTTTCATGTGGACGCCAATCCCAATTCCCATATCCGGCACGTAATCGGTGTTGTCTCCGGTAAGGGAGGCGTTGGCAAGTCATTTGTCACCGCCTCTCTGGCCTGCCGGATGAATCTGGCCGGTTACAAGGTGGGTGTTTTGGACGCCGACGTCACGGGTCCCTCCATCCCCAAGATGTACGGGGTGCATGGGCCGGCCTATGCAGATGAAAGGGGGACCATTCCCGTCAGGGCGGAAGACTCTACCAAGATCATGTCAGTCAATCTTCTCCTGGATAACGAGGAGACGCCGGTTGTCTGGCGCGGCCCCGTCATTGCGGGCACGGTCAAGGAGTTCTGGTCCGGAGTCAACTGGGGCGACATCGACTACCTCTTTGTGGATATGCCTCCGGGAACCGGTGACGTGCCCCTGACCGTCTTCCAGTCCCTGCCGGTCGATGGAGTGATCATTGTCACTTCCCCGCAGGAATTGGTCCGGATGATTGTAAAGAAAGCCTACAATATGGCCAGGATGATGGAGATCCCTGTGCTCGGTCTGGTGGAGAATTACTCTTATCTGGAGTGCCCCGACTGCGGCAAACACATTCGTCTCTTCGGCCAGTCTCATATTGAGGAAGTCGCTGCCGAGCTGAATGTTCCCCTCCTGGGCAAGATGCCCCTGAATCCGGAATATGCCGAGACGGTGGACAGGGGAAGAGTGTTCGAAATTCAAAATCCCTTCCTGGACAAGGGAGTCGAGGTCCTGGAGGCCTTAAATCAGTAAAAAGAAAAAGGAAACAGATCGGAATGAGAAAATCTCCGGATACAAAATAAGTCACATGTGTTAGAATATACTAACTGTATTCCGGAGGACATCAAATGAATCGAAATAACTTACAATCCGAGGAGAAACATGCGGGACTGCTGCGCCTGATCTTCCTGCTTCTTGGCCTTCTCTGCCTGGGAGCCGGACTTGTCGGCGCCTTTCTGCCGATCCTTCCCACGACGCCCTTTCTCATTCTGGCGGTCTTTTTCTTTACCAGGAGTTCCGGGAGGCTCAATCTCTGGCTGCAATCGACGAGATTCTATCAGAGTCATCTGGCCGGAATCAAGCGAAAGGAAGGCATGACTCTGCCGGCCAAGCTCAGGATTCTGGCCACAGTGACCCTTCTGATGGGGCTCGCATCCTTTTTCATGCTGCGGGCTTACCTGATCAAGGGGAAAGTGTTCGCCCTGGTCGGGGTCATCGTTATGGGTCTGGTCTGGCTTGGGCATGTGATTGCCTTCCTGTGGATGATACCCACCTGCCAGATGGACGCAGATCACGCGGCAGGAGCTGCCGGGGAAGACAGCGGCCGAGAGGAGCGCGGACAGATTCGAGAAGTTAATTTCAGTCAGGAAGGTGAAAGCGTATGATGCCAAAGAAACGTCTTCTGGCCCTTGTGCCCGAAGCCGCAACATACATGGTCCAGAAGGTGATTTTCAGCTGGCTCAGCCTGGTGGGAGGAATCATCCTCTGGTTCTCGCTGGGAGAGCAGATACAGAGAGTAAAAGAGGGGAAGGATTTGATTCCGCCCCTCCTTATTTTGGTCCTCGCATGTATCCTGATCCGCTTTGTCCTGGCTCGTCTGATCGCAGATCGGGGACAGAGGGCGGCCTCCTGTGTCAAGAGCAGGCTGCGGAGGGACATCTACGCCAAAATCTGCCGTCTTGGTCCCTCCTACGCGGATCAATTTCCGACGGCGGAACTGGTGCAGCTGGCGGGAGATGGGGTGGAGCAGCTGGAGTCTTATTTCGGCAACTATGTCCCCCAGTTCTTCTTCGCCATGCTGGCCCCCCTGACCCTCCTCCTGGTCTTCTGGCCCCTGTCCCCGATGACCGGACTGATTCTCTTTGCCTGCGTCCCCCTGATCCCCCTGGCTATAGCCAAGGTGCAGCGCTTCGCCAAGAGGCTCCTGTCAAAATACTGGGATGCCTATGCCAAGCTGGGAGACAGTTTCCTTGAGAACCTGCAGGGGCTGACCACGCTCAAGGTATACGGGGCGGATGCAAGGCGTCATGAGCAGATGAATGAGGAGGCTGAGCATTTCCGCAGGGTGACGATGAAGGTCTTGACCATGCAGCTCAACTCGGTCACGATTATGGACCTGGTCGCCTATGGGGGAAGCGCCGTGGGCTGTATTCTGACCGCCCTGGCCTATCGGTCTGGGAGCGTGAATTTCGGCCAGTCCATCGCCATGGTCATGTTATCCGCTGAGTTTTTCCTGGCCATGCGGGCTCTGGGCAGTTATTTCCACACGGCCATGAACGGAATCGCGGCCTCAGACCGGATCTTCCGGCTTTTGGACCTGAAGGAAAGGGACTGGGGAGAGGAGGTGGCTGAGAACGGCGACATACGCCTTGAGAATCTCTCCTTCTCCTATGACGGGAAGAAGGAGGTTCTGGAGGAGATCCGTCTCCTGATCCCCAGGGGGAGCATGGTCTCTCTGGTCGGAGAATCCGGCTGCGGCAAGTCGACGCTTGCGGCAATTCTCTCCGGATTCCGGGACGGCTATCAGGGGGAACTCTACTTTGCTGACAAGGAGTGCAGACAGGTCTCGGCAGAGAGCATCCGATCTCTGGTGACTGTGGTGGGCTCAGCCGGCTGTCTCTTCGAGGGAAGTGTCCGCGACTGCCTCCTGGAGGGGAAGGCAGATGCCTCAGACCGGGAGATGCTTGAGGCCCTCCGCAAGGTCTCCCTTCTTGACTTTATCGAAAGTCAGGGAGGACTTGATTTTCAGCTGAGACCGAGAGGGGAGAACCTGTCCGGGGGACAGAGACAGCGTCTGGTCCTGGCCAGGGCCCTGCTCAAGGACAGCCCCATCTATATCTTTGACGAGGCGACCAGCAATATTGATGCCGAGAGTGAAGAGGTCATCATGAAGGCCGTCGAGAAGATGCGAAGAGACCACACCATTCTTCTGATCTCTCATCGCCTGGCCAATGTGGTCGGATCCGACAGCATCGTCTATCTGGAGGGCGGCCGGATCCGGGAAATGGGGACGCATTCCTCCCTGATGGAGAAGAATGGCGGATATGCCGGACTCTATCGGGCGCAGGAAGAACTGGAACAGTATCAGAAGGGGAAGGCCATGCCAAGGCCTGAGGAAACGCGCAAGGAGGAGAGACTGCTATGAGAAGAAGCGGATTGAGAATTATGGCCGGTCTCCTGCGCCTGCTTGCCCCCCTGGCCCATGTCATGCTCGCCTGCGTCAGCCTGGGCGTGCTGGGCTATCTCTGCGCCATCTTCATCACGGTCCTGGCAGGACATCTGCTCCTTCTTGTGACAGGAGACAGTCCCTGGACCCTTTCCTTTCGGGTGACGGCTCTTCTCATGATCCTGTTTGCTGCAGCCCGGGCGGGACTTCGCTATGGAGAGCAGACCTGCGGTCACTATATCGCCTTTAAGCTCCTGGCCGTGATCCGTGACAAGGTCTTTGGAGCCTTGCGCCGTCTGGCTCCGGCCAAACTGGAGGGAAGGGGACGGGGAGATCTGATCGCCCTGATCACAGGGGATATAGAACTCCTGGAGGTCTTCTATGCCCACACCATTGCGCCGATCAGCATTGCCCTGATTGTGAGCCTGATCATGAGTCTCATGATCGGGAGCTTCCACCCGGCGCTTGGACTTGTGGCAGCACTTGCCTATCTGAGCCTGGGTCTCTTCCTGCCCCTGCTTTCCAGCAGAATGGGGAGGTCCGGAGGCATGGCCCTTCGTGAACGGCTGGGAGGACTCAACAACGTCTTTCTGGAGAGCTTGAGAGGAATTCGGGAGATCCTGCAATTTCATCTGGGAGCGCAGAGGGAAGAGGAGATCTATCGCAAGACAGAGGAATTAAATGTCTTGCAGCTGCAGATCGCCCACCATGCCGGAGCCGTATCCGCCTGGTCGGCGGCCCTTGTTATGCTCTGGCCGATCCTCCTCCTGGGAGCGGGGATCTGGCTCAAGGTCAGCTTCCCGGCCCTGATCCTGGCGACTTTCATGCTGTCCGCCTCCTTCGGCCCGGTTCTGGCCCTGGCCAATTTATCCGCGGCGATGGATTCGACGCTTGCCGCCGGGGAGAGAGTCCTCTCCCTCCTGGAAGAAGAGCCCATGACTAAGGATGTGACGGATGGGGTCTGTCCGGCTTTCTCGGGAGCCGAGGCTAAGCACCTGTCTTTCTCCTATGAGGAGGAAGAGATCCTCCATGATCTCTCCCTGGAATTCAGACAGGGAGAGATTGTCGCGATCACAGGCCGCAGCGGAAGCGGCAAGTCGACCCTGCTCAAGCTCCTGATGCGGTTCTGGCAGGCCAAAGATGGGGCTCTTACCATATCCGGAGAAGACCTGGGTAGGATCAAGACGGAGCACCTGCGCAAGTTGGAGAGCTATATGATCCAGGACACAGATCTCTTTGCGACCAGCGTCCGGGAGAATATCCGGATCGGCTGTATGGAGGCCGGCGACGCCCAGGTCGAGGAGGCGGCGAAAAAGGCCAATATCCATGACTTCATCATGACCCTGCCCCAGGGCTATGAGACCGGGATCCTGGAATTGGGAGACAACCTTTCCGGGGGACAGAGGCAGAGGATCGGACTCGCAAGGGCCTTCCTGCACGATGCTCCCTTCATGCTCTTGGATGAGCCGACCAGCAATCTGGACAGCTTGAATGAGGGCGCTATTCTAAAGGCCCTGCGGGAGGAGGCAGAGGCCTCCGGCCGGACCATTGCCCTGGTATCTCATCGCAAGTCAACGCTTGGCATTGCGGACCGAAGTTACTCCATTGAGAGCGGTCGCCTGAGCTAGATCATGGAGCCACAGAAAAAGTCCTGTCGATTTACATGGGCAGGACTTTTTGAAACAATATTGATTTTGACGGTCAGCACTTCTTTGGCTCAGGATAATCGACGCCGAAGGTCTCCACAGTGACCTTGCGCATCTTCCGGTCGGTCAGAGGCCGGTCGTTTCTGTCGCGGTCGGCATTGGCGATGGCATCAATGACCTCAAGGCCCTCGGTGACCCGGCCAAAGGCGGCATACTCTCCATCCAGATGGGGCGCCGTCTCGTGCATAATGAAGAACTGGCTTCCAGCGGAATCGGGGACCATGGTGCGGGCCATGGAGAGCACTCCCCTGGTGTGCTTTAGGTCATTGTGAAAGCCGTTGTGAGAGAATTCTCCGGGAATACAGTAGCCGGGGCCGCCTGTTCCGGTTCCCTGCGGATCCCCGCCCTGGATCATGAAGCCCGGAATGACACGGTGGAAGATGACGCCATCGTAGTAGCCCTTCTGAATCAGGCTGATGAAGTTGTTGACAGTGTTGGGTGCGATCCGGGGGTAGAGCTCTGCCTTCATGACAGAACCGTCCTCCATCTCGATGGTGACGATCGGATTCTGTTCCATAGAAAATTCCTCCTTGCTGCGCCCGGGCACAATGGCTGATGGGGCCTGTAACAGGTTATATACATGTATAAGAATAGCAAAAAAAGCTTATTTCTGCACCGGCTTCGAGGGGCCCTGGCTGACCTTGTCCGAGGCGGGCGTAGACAGCATGCCGGGCTCCTCGTCCTCGTCGGAGTCAGGGATCGATTCCTCATCGACCTTCTCGGCGATCGCCTCCGGAAGGGTGATGTGGATCCTTGTGATCCGGTTCTTCTTGACGGCGTCCACCCGGAGAACAGCCCCGTTGCCATCCACATAGGTCTCGCCCTGGCTGGGGAAGTGATCGAATTCACCGGTCAGGTAGCCGCCGATGGTGTCGTAGTCCTCAGACGTATAGCCCAGGGGGATAATCGACATGAGGTCCTCCAAGTTCATGGAGCCGACCAGCTGATACTCGCGCTCGTTCAGCTGGACGATGTCGTCCTCCTCATTGGCGTCGTACTCATCGCGGATCTCTCCGACCAGCTCCTCCAGAAGGTCCTCTAAGCTGATGATCCCGGCAAATGCGCCGTATTCATCCATGACAATTGCCATGGCGATGGAATTCTGCCGCATCTCCTCGAAGAGCTCCTGGGTATTCTTGAGCTCGAAGGTGAAGTAGGCGCTGCGCAGATAATCCTGCAGGGAGAAGCGGGCCCTGTCCTTGACCAGGAGCAGGTCCTTCATATTGACGATTCCGACAATGGATCCGCGATTCTCGTCATAGACCGGAAGACGGGTGAACATGCACTTGGAGAAGACGGTGAGGAGCTTGTCATAGGACCAATTGACATTGGCCACGGTCACATCAATGCGGGGGATCATGACCTCGCGGACCGTGGAATCCGTGAAGTCGAAGAGCTTGTGGATATAATTGCGCTCCTCGTGCTCAATTACGCCCGCCTCCTGGCTGACATCGACGATGGTCCGCAATTCCTCTTCCGTCAGGTTCTCCTTGCGCCGGTTGGGATCGGTCCCCATGAGGCGGATCATGGCATTGGACAAGAAGTTGACGATGAAGATGACCGGAGTGAGGATCCACATCAGCCGCCAGATAATGGGGGCGAACACAAGGGAGAGGCCGAGACTGTTGAGCGCGGCGATCCGCTTGGGGGCAATTTCTCCGAAGATCAGAATGAGGAAGGTCAGAACGCCTGTCGCGACTCCTGCCCCCACATCGCCCAGGAGCCGGATGGCCAGGATGGTCGCAAGCGAGGAGGCGGACAAGTTGGCAATATTGTTGCCGATCAGGATGGCAGAGAGCATCTTGCTCTGGCGGTCTGTGACCTTTAGGACCACTCCGGCCCGGCGATGGCCGCTGTCCGCAAGGGTCCGGACCTTGATGCGGCTGACCATCGTAAGAGCGGTCTCCGCAGAGGAGAAGAATGCGGATGCCAGAAGAAGCAGAATCAGGATGATGACCTGGATGATGATATCCTTATGCATGAGGGTTGATCCTTTTTTCAGTCGGGGGATGAGGAGAAGACAGCTGTCAGATGGCCGACTCGTTGAGATAGTGCTCCTGATCCGGGGTCAGCTGATCAATCTGAAGGGCAAGAGAGGCCAGTTTGCGGCGGGCGATCTCAAGATCAACCTCCCGGGGAACAGGGATGAGCCTCTCCTTCAGTTTGCCGCGGTTCTGAACCAGGTAGAGGGCGGACATGGCCTGCACGGCAAAGGACATATCCATGATCTCCGCCGGATGCCCGTCGCCGCAGGCTAAGTTGACCAGGCGTCCCTCGCCCAGGACGTAGATATAGCTGCCGGGATTCAGTTCATAGCCGATGATATTCTTCCTCTGATCGATCGAGGAGAGAGCGGCTGCCTTAAGCCCGGCCATATCAATCTCGACATCGAAATGACCGGCATTGCAGAGGATTGCCCCGTCTTTCATTCTCCGCATATGGTCCGGATTGATGACATGCTTGCAGCCGGTGACCGTGATGAAGAAGTCTCCCCTCTCGGCCGCCTCCTCCATGGGCATGATCTCGTAGCCGTCCATGTGGGCCTCAATGGCCTTGATGGGGTCGATCTCTGTGACAATGACCTTAGCTCCAAGCGCCTTGGCCCTCATGGCGACACCCTTGCCGCACCAGCCGTAGCCGGCGACAACGACGTATTTTCCGGCGACAATCAGGTTTGTCGTGCGGTTGATCCCGTCCCATACAGACTGGCCCGTCCCATAGCGATTGTCAAAGAGGTGTTTGCAGTCGGCATCATTGACCATGACCATGGGGAAGGCGAGCCGGTGGGCTGCTGCCATGGCCCGCAGGCGGATGATGCCGGTCGTGGTCTCCTCGCAGCCGCCGATGACATAGGGGAGCTCCTCCCGCATGGAGGAGTGGAGCATGTGCACCAGGTCGCCCCCGTCATCGATGATAATATTGCAGTGGTGGGAGAGCACCCGCCGCAAATGGTCCCGATACTCCTTCTCGCTGGAATTGTACCAGGCGTAGACGTTCAGACCGGATTGAACCAGGGCGGCGGCGACATCATCCTGCGTGGAGAGCGGGTTAGAGCCTGTGATATACATCTGGGCGCCGCCGGCGGCCAGAACTTTGCAGAGATAGGCTGTCTTTGCCTCCAGGTGAACGGAGAGGGCGATGCGGATGCCGGCGAAGGGCCGATCCTGCCGGAAGTCCTCTTCCAGGCCTCTTAGGAGAGGGCAGTTCTTTCGGACCCAGTCAATCTTATGGGCGCCGCTTGGGGCCAGGTCGATGTCTCTGATCTCATAGCTCATAGCTTGTTCTCCTCGATGCTTCTTTTGGATGCTCGTCGGACAGAGTATGTCCGGGCGGCAGACAGGAAATATTATAGCTCAGGAGCCATATTTGCGCCACCGGGGCGATCTCTGGGGATGGGGGAGACCGGGGGTGAGCAGATCCCTCCATTCCAGAGGGGGAAAGTTTTTGCTATAATGGATGAAATTCTTAGGAGAGGTTGGATGACATGCACAAGATGAAAACAAGAGCCCTGATTCCGGTACTTCTGCTTGCCGGTATGATCTCTGTGACGGCTTGTACTTCCGGCCGATCCTCGGAGGCTGAGGCCTATCGGACAGAGGGGATCAGCGCCATGGCCCAGGGATCTTACGGCAAGGCCCAGGATCTCTTCGCGCAGGCCATGGAACTGGATGCAGACACCAAGACTTCTTCCGGCCTGGACAATTACTACTATCAGGCAATCGCCCAATTTAACGCCCAGGACGAGGATGGAGCCATTGCCACTTACGGGAACCTGATCAAGGCGGACGAAAAGAATGCGGACGCCTATTTTCTGCGGGCCAATGTCTACTTGTCCAAGCAGGACATGGACGCGGCTGAGGCCGATTTCAACCGGGTCAGTCAGTTGAAGGCAGAGGACCTGAGATATCAGATCTTTATCTACGAGTCTTACAGGAAATACGGGCAGGAGGAGAAGGGCAGGGCCCACCTGCAATATGTGCTTGACCATGGCGGAGAGGACCGACTTGCCTGTGCCCGGGCCAAGGACTATCTGGGGCAGACCGATGCGGCCATTGCAGACTACGAGGCCGCGATTCGGGCTGGAAAGAAGGAGGCCTATGGTCCCCTGATCGCCCTTCTTGACCGGGAGCAGAGGACGGAAGAGGCGGATGCCGTCCTGGCAGACTACAAGGGAAAGAAACTGACGGCCGGCGATTATCACAGGCTTGTCAATATTCAGCTGAAGAGGGCCTCCTACGAGGATGCGAATGCGGATGTGGAGAAGGCACTCTCGGAAAAGAAACTCAAGGAGACCGATCAGAGGCAGCTCCTTGCCGATCAGGTTGCCTGTCTGGAGCGTCTGTGCCGGTTTGACGAGGCGAAGGAAAAGGCAGAGGCCTATGTGAAGCTCTATCCGAGGGATGGAGAGATGATTCGGGAACTCGAACTGATTGAATACGCCAGGAGGCCGATCCGGGAATAGGCGGCCCCCAAAAGATCTCTGCCAATCGCTTGATACTTGAGAAGAGAGTGATCTGTGAACCAGTCTGTGATAGAGAGACAAGAGAGAATAGAGAAGCCGGAGTCCTTCCTCCTGCTGGCAGTCTGCTCGGAGGAGGAGACGTCAACCGATCTTCTTCTGGATGAACTGGAAGACCTGGTTCACACCGCCGGCGGCCGGGTGGTCGGGAGAGTCACGCAGAAGCTGTCCGCCCCGAATGCCGCCAGCTATGTGGGAAAGGGCAAGATTGAGGAAATTCGCTCCTATCTGGAGATGACCGGAGCGGACGGCGTCATCTGTGATGATGAGCTGACGCCGGCACAGATGCGCAATCTGACCGCGGACCTGGCCTGTAAGGTCATGGACCGGACCATGTTGATTCTCGATATTTTCGCCGCGCATGCCAATAGCGCTGAGGGCAAGATTCAGGTGGAACTGGCCCAGCTTCGCTACCGGGCCACCCATCTGACCGGGCTTGGCCTTGCCATGTCCCGCCTGGGCGGAGGGATTGGGACAAGGGGACCCGGCGAGTCCAGGCTGGAGATCGACCGCAGGCGGATCCGATCCCGCATCGGGGCCTTGAAGGCCATGTCGCGGGAAGTGGCGGCCCACAGGCAGCTGACCAGGGAACACCGGAAGCGGGAAGAAATACCGGAGGCTGCCATTGTCGGCTACACCAACGCCGGCAAGTCCAGCCTGCTCAATGCCCTGACCGGATCGGATGTCCTGGCCAGAGATATGCTCTTTGCGACTCTCGATACGACGACGCGGACGGTGGACCTGGGCGGCTCCGAGACCATGCTCCTGACGGACACCGTCGGCTTCATCCGAAAGCTGCCGCATGGTCTGATCGATGCCTTCCGGTCCACCCTGGAGGAGGCCGGACATGCCGATTACATCATTCAGGTGGTGGACGCCACGGATCCGGACATGGAAGCGCGCATGCATGTCGTCAGGCAGACCCTGGAGGAGCTTGGCGTTCGAAATAAGAAAGTCCTGACCCTCTTCAACAAGTGCGACCGACTGGAGGAGGATCAGATCCTGCATGACTTTAGGGCAGACCGGTCCCTGCGCATTTCAGCCAAGACCGGGATGGGATTGGAGGAGGTCAAGCGGGCCCTGTCCGACTTCTTAAAAGAGGATCGGATCTTCGTCGAGCGGGTCCTTGATTATCGCAAGATGCAGATTCTGGCTGCGATTCACGAGCGGGGGCAGGTCATGGAGGAGTCCTATGAGGAGGACGGCATCCATATCCGTGCCTATGTCCCGCAGGCCCTTTACGGAAGACTTGACGACTAGTTCTCTCGCCCGGGTGAAGGCTTGCCGGGCCGGAGCCCTTGCGCGAGACAGGAAGAAGCGAGTATACACGCAGATATAAAGAGGAGGCTAGAATGATTCAAAAGCTGATCCGAGAGATCCGGAGGAAGAATGCGCCTGTGGTCGTGGGGCTGGACCCCCAGATGGCAATGATCCCCAAGCAGATCCTGGACAAGAATTACGAGACCTATGGGCAGACCCTGGAAGGGGCTGCAGGGGCCTTCTGGGACTTCAACAGGGCCATCATAGATGCCAGCTGTGATCTGATCCCGGCGGTAAAGCCCCAGTCGGCCATGTATGAGAGACTGGGTCTGGCCGGAGAGGAAGTCTATCACAAGACCATCGCCTATGCCAGAGATAAGGGCCTGCTGGTGATCGGAGATATCAAGCGGGGGGACATCGGGTCAAGTTCCGCCGCCTATGCCGACGGGCACCTGGGCCGGGTCCGGGTGGGAGAGAAGACTTACAGCCCCTTCGGAGAGGATTTCGTCACGGTTAATCCCTATATGGGAACGGATGCCGTCCGCCCCTTTGTCGATGTCTGCAAGGACCAGGACAAGGGGATATTTGTCCTGGTCAAGACATCCAATCCATCCTCGGGCGAATTTCAGGACCAGATCTTAGCAGAGACCGGGAGACCCCTCTATGAGGCGGTTGCCCATATGGTCGAGCAGTGGGGAGAGGAGACACAAGAAGGCGCCTACTCGAATGTGGGAGCTGTGGTCGGAGCCACCTATCCCCGGCAGGGAGAGCGGCTGAGAGCACTGATGCCTCACACATACATTCTGGTGCCAGGCTACGGGGCCCAGGGAGCGAAGGGAGAGGACCTGGTTCACTTCTTCGACCGGGACGGACTGGGGGCAATTGTCAACTCTTCGCGCGGGATCATTGCGGCATATCAGAAAGAGGAATATAAGGGATTCGGGGAGGACCACTTCGCAGAGGCCGCCAGGCAGGCGGTTCTTGACATGCTGGCTGATATCAACGGAGCACTGGGAAGATGAGTAAGAGGATGGAAGAGGCCCGCGTTCTGGCGAGCCAGCCCCTGGCAGAGGGGGTCTTCTCTCTGCTTCTTGGGACAAGCATTGCAAGGGAGGCCGGGGCCGGACAGTTCATCTCGGCCTATTCGCGCGACGGGTCCCGGCTCCTGCCCAGGCCCATCTCGATCTGCCAGATCAACCGTCAGCAAGAGAGTCTGCGTCTGGTCTACCGGGTAGTCGGAAGGGGGACGGAGGAGTTCTCCCGGCTTCGGCCAGGAGACAGACTGCGCGTTTTAGGCCCTCTGGGAAACGGATTCTCCAGGGAGGCGGGGACTCTGCCGGACTGCAAAAGGCCGATTCTGATTGGCGGAGGCATCGGCATTCCGCCCATGCTGGGACTGGCGGAGGCCTTGCGCGACCGGGACGCATCCGTAGATCCCATTCTCGTTATGGGCTATCGGAGCGCCGACCTCTTTCTGACAGATGAGTGCCGGGCGGCAGGAAGCCTCTATCTGGCCAGTGATGACGGAAGTGTCGGAACCCGGGGCACAGTGATGGATGCGATTCGGGAGCAGAAGCTTGCGGGAGACGCCATCTTCGCCTGCGGACCAAAGCCCATGCTGCGGGCCGTCAAGGCCTATGCCGGCCGGGAGGACCTGCCCTGCTTCATCTCGATGGAAGAGCGCATGGCATGCGGAATCGGGGCCTGTCTCGCCTGTGTGTGCAAGACGCTGGTCCTTGATGACCACTCCGGGGTGATGAACAGCCGTGTCTGCGCCGACGGCCCCGTCTTTGACGCCAGAAAGGTAGACCTGTCATGAATACTTCTGTGAATTTGGCGGGAGTTTGTCTCAAGAATCCTGTCATGGAGGCCTCAGGGACCTTCGGAAGCGGGATGGAGTACAGCGAATTCGTCGATCTGAATCGACTGGGGGCAGTTGTCACCAAAGGGGTGGCGGACCGCCCCTGGCCCGGCAACCCCACTCCCCGCATCGCGGAGGTGACCGGGGGGATGCTCAATGCCATCGGACTGCAGAATCCGGGCCTTGAGACCTTTATAGAGAGAGACCTGCCCTTCCTGTCGGGCTATGACACCAGGGTGGTTGTCAATGTCTGCGGGCACACGGAGGAGGAGTACCTGCGCGTGGTGGAGGCCCTTTCTGACCGGGAGGAAGTGGATCTGCTGGAACTGAACATCTCCTGTCCCAACGTCCGCGAGGGAGGCATGGCTTTCGGGACGGACCCCAAGATGGTTGAGTACATAACAGGCAGGGCCAAGGAGAAGGCCAGACAGCCCCTGATCATTAAGCTGACCCCCAATGTGACCAGCATCGCCGATGTGGCCAGGGCGGCAGAGGCGGGAGGGGCGGATGCCATCTCCCTGATCAACACCATCACCGGAATGAAGATCGATGTGGGCCGGCGGACATTTGCCCTGGCCAATAAGACCGGCGGGATGTCCGGGCCTGCCATCCACCCCATCGCGGTCCGCATGGTCTATGAGGCGGCGCAGGCAGTCGACCTTCCCATCGTGGGGATGGGGGGGATTTCCGACGCGGAGGACGCCCTGGAGATGATTCTGGCCGGAGCTTGTGCGGTTTCCGTCGGAACGGCCAATTTCTATAATCCAAGGGCAACCGTTGATGTGATTGAGGGAATCGAAGAGTATATGTATGCGCAGGGTGTCGCGGACATCGGAGACCTGGTCGGAGCAGTCCGGCCTCTCGATCTTGCCCGCGGATGACGATAGGATGAGGCTTCGGACGGCAGAAGGGCTGCCGGGACCCGGGAGGTGAATATGGAGACATACAAGCAGAAATTTATCGAGTTTATGATTGACTGTCAGGTCCTCAAGTTCGGCGACTTTGTGACCAAGAGCGGGAGGAAGACCCCCTTCTTCGTCAACACCGGCTTCTATCGGACCGGAAGCCAGCTCAGCCGCCTGGGCAGCTACTATGCCAGGGCGATTGCAGATCAGTTCGGCACGGATTTTGACATTCTCTTCGGGCCGGCCTATAAGGGAATTCCCTTGACGGTGGCCACTTCCATCGCCCTCTCAGAGGAATACGGGGCGGATATCCGCTACTGCTCCAATCGGAAGGAGGTCAAGGACCACGGAGACAAGGGGCTTCTTCTCGGGAGTCCGATTGAGCGGGGAGATCGGGTCATCATGATCGAGGATGTGACCACGGCCGGAACATCCATCAAGGAGACCTATCCCATCATCCGGTCCCAGGCAGAAGAAGTCACAGTGGCAGGTCTGGTTGTCTCTGTGGACCGGATGGAGCGCGGCCAGGGAGACAGGGCTGCCCTGGAGGAGATCGGAGATATCTATGGGATGAAGACCTGTGCCATCGTCAGCATGAAAGAGGTGGTCGACCATCTCTACAATCGCCCCTATCAGGGCCGGGTCATTATCGATGACAGGCGAAAGGCCGCCATTGACGCCTATTACGACCGCTACGGGGTCAATTGAGTCAGAGGCGGGGAAGACTGCATGCGATCATGCCCTGTCCCCGGTCAGACCGGCTTGAGAAAGGAGTTCCTCTTGAGCACAAGATACAGGTCGAAGAGGGAGAGACGGATTCTCTTTGGCCTCTTTCTTATCTACGTCATCCTCATGGTCTATTTTCTCTTCTTCGCAGAGATGTTCGGCCGCGGAGACCCGGGGATCAACGGGCACAACTTCGTCCCCTTCCATGAGATCGGGCGCTATTTGCGATACCGGAGAAGGATCGGAGTCTACCTGACAGCCCTGAATCTGGGCGGGAATATTGCTGCATTCGTGCCCTTTGGGCTGTTTCTGCCCATGCTTGTGCGGAGGAATTCGGGATGGGGAGTGGTACTGGCGGGCTTTCTCACCTCCTGCCTTGTGGAGCTCATTCAGCTTGTGTCGGGGCTCGGGACCTGCGACGTGGATGACATAATCTTAAATACCCTGGGTGTCGTCGTCGGCCTGATCTGTTACAAGATTGCTCACGCCATCCGGGCCGGGATAGAAAGAGCGAGACGATGAGAGACGAGAGACGGCGGCGCAGGCAGCGCATACATCAGAAGAACAACCGTTCCAATCGGTCTATACTCATGGCGGTCCTGGGAGGCCTGTCCATCGGGGCCTATCTGCTCATCGCCTATCGGGCCGCCTGTCTCGAGGGAGACAGCCCCCATATCATGGGGGCGATTGCTGTCTTTTGCATGTTCCTCTCCCTGGGAAGCCTCTATCAGGGGGCCAGGGAGTTTCGAATCAAGACTTACACCAGAAGCTCTCGTCTGCCGGGCCTTCTTTTGCCGCTTCTTGCGAGCTTGCTCTGGCTCGGGACCTATATTCTGGGACTCCTGTCTTGAGCCGGACTGTCGGAGGGCCAAGAGGGCAGAGGAAGAGGACGATCATTATCCGGAGCCGGAGGGCGCCGGTGGTCGTCGGGTGCACAGGTGAAGTGAAAGAAGCGAAAGACGAGACAGAAGAGACAGACGAGGCAGAAGAGACAGACGAGGCAGAAGACAGCAGACACAGGAAACAGAGAGCAGGTTATATGAGCAAGCCGATGGACTGGATGAAGAGGAAGACAGGAGAGCCGTCAGAAGATCGGCCGGATGCGCGGAGGATTCTTGCTGAGCGCTATGCGCTTGTGATGGGGAGAATTGCGGAGATTGTCGAGGATCCGGAGGAGGGAGCCCCCCTCGACGATTATCTGGTGCGGGTCGGACGCTTCTTCCTTCAGATCGATCGGCACAGGACCTTCATCGAGGCGCACAGAGAAGGGGCAGAAGCTGAGACCCGGTTCGGATCTTCAGGCACGGGGAGGAAAGAGAAGGATGGGGAGGGCCCGGGAATGGTCCGGCTGACCCGGGAAGAGGGAGCTTACTGGCAGAAGCAGCTCTACGCCTCCCTAGAAGAGGAGAACTATCATTCCTCCTATCTCTGCCCGGACTATGCGGTCCGGCGGCTGGGCGAGGAGGTCGGAGGCATCCTGTCCGCCCTGGCGGCAGACCTCCTGGCACTGATCCCCTGGACCTATGAGGGAAGGTTGGATCTTCTCGTCATCTATGCGGAGTTATTTGTGATGATCCAGAGGAGTCTTGTTCTGGCGGAGGACTCCAAGGAGGCTGCCCATGCGGTAAGAGACAGCATTTACTGGTTCTACCATGACTACAGCGAGATCTTCATGCAGGACGCGGTGATGAACCTCATTGATCCAAGCCGGGACTTCCTGACACGCATCGTCATAGAATCCGACCTGGACGACCTGTCCTATCTCTATTCTTATGGGAGTCCCATCGGGGACAATGAGCTCATCATGGCCTCCTATCTGAATCGGCTCTCTGAGGAGGAGATCCGCCGCATGGCAGACACCTATACGGAGGGCTACCGCATCGGCTTCGCGGTCACGGGCAAGGACATATCGATCAAATCCAGCGTCAAGATTGAATACCCGATCGGGATGGAACGCATGGTGCGCCGCGCTATTGAGAACTTCAGAGACATGGGACTTGCCCCTGTCCTGGTCCGTGAGAGTCTTCTCTCCCTCCAGGGACGGGGCAAGAGCAAGCGGGGGGTCTACTCCTGCTCGCTCAATCGCCAGTTCGACTATGATCACAAGAATGATCTGGGCTACTATCTGGATGCCGGCCTCAACCAGCGCCGCCTGGAGCGGATGCAGGACTGCTTCGAGAAGCACAAGGAGCTGGCCCGGGGCATGGGCGGTCCAGCCGTCATTGATGTCTTCGGACTGGAGGATTTCACGGCAGTCAACTACGAGGCCAATTACCATTACAAGAGCGGACAGCAGAAACTGAATGTCAGCTATGCCGCCAAGGCAGGTCAGATCACAAACCGCTATATTGTGGGAGAGGAGAGGAGCTTTACAATGATCGCCTTTCCCCTGCCCTCGATCGGAGACCGGTTCGAGGAGATCTTCGCCAAGACCATGGAGATCAACACCCTGGACTATCACAGATACCGGACCATGCAGCAGAAGATCATTGATCTTATGGACCGGGGGGAGAGGGTCCATGTCAAGGGACAGAAGGGGAATCGGACGGATATCTGGGTGGAACTATACAGGATTTCGGACCCGGACCGCATGACCAAGTTCGAAAACTGTGTCGCCGATGTCAACATCCCGGTGGGAGAGGTCTTCACATCCCCGGTTCTTGAGGGGACCCATGGTCTGCTCCATGTATCCCACGTCTACTTGGAGGGGATGGAGTACCGGGACCTGGAACTGACTTTCCAAGACGGGATGGTCACAGATTACGCCTGCGGCAACTTCAAGAACCGCGAGGAGGGAAGGCGGCTGATAGAGGAAAATATTCTCTGCCAGCACAAGAGTCTGCCGATGGGGGAGTTCGCCATCGGAACCAATACCACCGCCTACCGGATGGCCAGGGACTATGGGATCGGAGCCAAGCTTCCCATCCTGATCGCGGAGAAGACCGGCCCCCACTTCGCGGTGGGAGACACCTGCTACTCCCACGAGGAGGACAACCGGATCTACAATCCGGATGGCAAGGAGATTGTGGCCAAGGAGAATTCCGTCTCGCGCAGGAGAGACGAAGATCCCGAGGGGGCTTATTTCGGCTGTCACACGGATATCACCATCCCCTTTGAAGAGCTGGGGGTCATTGAACTGGTCTTGGCAGACGGGTCCGTCAGGGACATTATCAGGGACGGCAGGTTCGTTGTGCCGGGGACAGAGGAATTAAATCTCCCGCTTGAGCAGTGATGCCGGCGGAAAGAGAATCAGGCCCTTCGCTTATGGATCTGATTAGAAAGTCTAACAATCCCCCTTGGACCACATATAGTAGAATATAGGCGTAAAATTGGAAAGGAAGGATATATGGCAGATGTCGGAATCGTCATGGGCAGTGACTCGGATATGCCGGTTATGGCCAAGGCAGCGGATATTTTGGATCAGCTTCAAATCAGCTACGAGATGCGGATTATCTCCGCGCACAGAGAGCCGGATGTCTTCTTTGAGTACGCCAAGGGCGCGGAGAAAAGGGGCTATAAGCTAATCATTGCCGGCGCCGGCAAGGCGGCGCATCTGCCGGGCATGTGCGCGGCTCTATTTCCCCTGCCGGTCATCGGCATCCCCATGAAGACCTCGGACCTGGGCGGCCTGGACTCTCTCTATTCCATCGTCCAGATGCCCACGGGGATTCCCGTGGCTACGGTTGCAATCAACGGCGGTGCCAATGCGGGTATTCTGGCCGCCAAAATTCTGGCAAGCTCCGATGCCGACCTGCTTGAGAGACTGAAGAAGTACTCCGAGGATCTGAAGCATCAGGTCTTAGAGAAGGATGCGAGGCTGCAGGAACTGGGCCGGCAGGCATTCGAGAAGTAGTTGCATCAATTGCTTTCGGATCCAAGCGGTCCTAAGAAAGAGCGTCAGGAGCGAAGGGGCATAGCCCTTGAAAGAGGAGAAGACTATGGATTATAAGAGCGCCGGAGTCGATATTGAAGCGGGATATAAGTCGGTGGAGTTGATGAAGGCTTATGTCAAGGAGACCATGCGGCCTGAGGTCCTGGGTGGCCTGGGCGGATTCTCCGGGGCCTTTTGTATGTCTGCCTGTAAGGAGATGGACGACCCGGTCCTCCTGTCGGGAACCGATGGGGTCGGCACCAAGATCAAACTGGCCTTCCTCATGGATAAGCACGATACCATAGGAATTGACGCGGTTGCCATGTGCGTCAACGATGTGGTCTGCGCCGGGGGCGACCCCCTCTTCTTCCTGGACTATATCGCCTGCGGGAAGAATGAACCCGAGAAGATCGCATCGATTGTCAAGGGTGTCGCCGCAGGCTGCAAGCAGGCAGACTGCGCCCTGATCGGCGGCGAGACCGCAGAGCACCCGGGACTGATGCCGGAGGACGAGTACGATGTCGCCGGCTTTGCGGTCGGAGTGGTTGACCGCAAGGATATCGTGACCGGTCAGACTGTCAGGGCGGGGGATGCCATCATCGGAATGGCGTCCAGCGGACTCCACTCCAATGGCTTCTCTCTGGTCCGCAAGGTCTTTGCGATGAACCGGGCCTCGCTCGGGACGTATTATGAGGAACTGGGATCGACCCTGGGAGAGGCTCTGCTCACGCCGACCCGGATCTATGTGCACGCTTTAAAGGCCATCCGGGGGGCGGGCGTGACCATCAAGGCCTGCAGCCATATCACGGGTGGCGGATTCTATGAGAATGTCCCCCGCATGCTGCCTGAGGGGAAGAGGGCTGTCATTGACAAGAACTCCTATGAAATCGCGCCTGTCTTCCGCCTCCTGGCAGAGACAGGCAATATTGACGAGAAGATGATGTACAACACCTATAACATGGGAATCGGCATGATGCTTGTGACAGATCCCTCCGATGTGGATGCGGCGATGGAGGCCATCCGGGCGGCCGGGGACAGCCCCTATGTCATCGGTCACATCGAGGACGGCAAGAAGGGTGTGACCATATGCTGAGGCTCGCAGTCTGCGTCTCCGGAGGAGGGACCAACCTGCAGGCCGTGATAAACGCGCTGGCCTCGCATGAGATTCATAACGCGCAGATCGTTCAGGTCCTGTCCAACCATCCGGGAGCTTTCGCCCTGGAGAGAGCGAGGAGGGCGGGGATCGCAACCGCCTGCGTTTCTCGCGCGGATCATCCGGACCGGGAGGACTATGACAGGGCCTTGTTGCACAGTCTGCAGTCGGTCAAGCCGGACCTGATCGTTCTGGCCGGTTTCCTGGTCGTGATCCCGCCTGCCATGGTGCGGGCCTTCCCCAACCGGATTATTAACATTCACCCCTCGCTGATCCCTTCCTTCTGCGGGAAGGGCTTTTACGGACTCAGGGTCCACGAGGGAGTGCTTGCGCGCGGGGTTAAACTGACCGGGGCGACGGTTCACTTTGTGGACGAGGGGACGGATTCCGGACCGATCATCTTGCAGAAGCCGGTTTTAGTCCATGATGACGACGATGCGAAGAGCTTGCAGCTTCGGGTCATGCAAGAGGCAGAGTGGAAGATCCTGCCCAAGGCGATTGACTTGATCGCAAGAGGCAAGGTCAGGGTCATAGACGGGAAAGTGGTCATCACGGAGGAGCTGGATGTGCTCAAACTCTGATTTTGTACTTGTCGATTGAAGGAAGCGGCAAAACAGGCGATAAGGAGATACTTCATGAAACTGTTATTGATTGGAGGAGGGGGCAGGGAGCATGCCATGCTCCATGCGATTTATAAGAGTCCCAGGGTGGACCGGATCTACGTTGCCCCCGGGAATGCGGGTATGCGCGATATGGCAGAGACCGTGAATATCGGCGTGATGGAATTCGATCGACTGATCGACTTCGCCAGGGAGAAGGAAATTGACCTTGCCGTCTGCTCTCAGGATGATCCCCTCTGCGCGGGAATTGTCGATGCCTTCGAGGACGCCGGCATCCCCATCTTCGGAACGCGCGAGAATGCGGCAATCATCGAGGGATCCAAGGCATTCTCCAAGGACCTGATGAAGAAGTATGGAATTCCGACGGCCTCCTATCAAGTCTTCACAGATCCGGAAGCCGCCTGTGCCTATCTGGACCGGGCGCGGTTTCCGATTGTTCTGAAGGCGGACGGACTGGCTCTCGGCAAGGGGGTCCTGATCTGCCGGAACCTGACGGAGGCAAGAGACGGTGTCCGGGAGATCATGACGGACAAGAAGTTCGGGGCTGCGGGAAATGAACTGGTCATCGAGGAATTTATGACCGGGCGCGAGGTCTCCGTCCTGGCCTTCTGTGACGGAAGACACTATAAGCTGATGACCTCTTCCCAGGACCACAAGCGGGCTTTGGATGGGGATCAGGGGCTCAACACCGGGGGTATGGGGACCTTCTCCCCCAGCCCCTTCTTCACAGAGGAGGTCCGGGACTACTGTGACAGGCATATCTTCAAGCCCACCGTCGATGCGATGCGGGCAGAGGGACGCGAGTTCAAGGGGGTTCTCTACTTCGGTCTTATGCTGACACAAGAGGGGCCCAAGGTGGTGGAGTACAACACCCGTTTCGGAGATCCGGAGACCCAGGTGGTTCTGCCCCGCATGAAGACGGATATTCTGGATGTCTTCGAGGCCTGCATGGACGGAAGCCTGGATCAGATTGACCTGGAATTTGAGGACAATGCGGCAGTCTGTGTGGTTCTCGCATCCGAAGGATACCCGGTCTCTTACGAGAAGGGTTTTCCCATCAAGGGATTCGAGCACTTTGATAATGTCAATTACTTCTGTTTCCACGCCGGAACCAGGCTGGCAGAAGACGGATCCCTTGTGACGGACGGAGGACGGGTCCTGGGCATCACGGCCAAGGGGGCCGACCTGAAGGAGGCCCGGGCCAATGCTTACCGGGCGACCGAGTGGATCTCCTTTGCCAACAAGTATATGCGTCATGACATCGGAAAGGCCATCGATGAGGCCTGATGCAAGGCCTGCCATGGGGACTTATACGAACTGATTCTTCTTGGGGTCATATTCGTAGTCGATGGAGGACAGTTTTTGGATGATTTCTTTTGTGTTGGTCATGTGGGCGGCGCAGAGCCGGGTCAGGCTGGGATAGGTGTCTCTGAGCTCGGTGTTGACGACGCTGAGCAAGAGGACGGGATCTCTTGGGAGATCAAGCATGAAAGCCTCCTTTGATGTAGGACCTCAGATGTTTTGATCAGCGGTCGGCCTGCAAGAGCCGCCCGGTCAGAGGTGTCAGGATGGGGCTGAGGATAGCGGCGAGAGCGACCCCGACAATTCCCTGGACAATATTAAAGGGGATGCCGGCGGAAGAAGAGATAATCGCGGCAGACAGGACGGCAGAGCTGAACCCGCTGCCTGCGGCGAGGGCTGCCAGCAGGATCTCATAGATGAAATAAGAGGTCACCATGAAGGCCTCCGCAACAACACCCGCGCAGATCAGGACTCCCGGCCGGTTCTTCCTGCCGGGTTTGACAGAGTCGGATATGGATTCCGACTCTGTCTTTGTATGTCCTGTGATGTGGGTCAGCCAGACAGACAGAAGAGAGGCGATTGCGGCGGTCAGGGCCTTGATCAAGAAGGTGCCGGGCACATAGGTCAGGTAACCGGCGAAGAGGTCCGAGAGGGCGCTTCCGATTCCGGCGGCCAGGCCTCCGGTCACAGGCCCAAGGAGAAGACCGCAGAGCAGAACGATGGCATCGCCGGGATGGATGTAGCCCATCGTTGGGGTGGGAATGCGAACAACCATCGTCGTGGCAGCGGTCAGGGCAGCCAGAAGGGCAGCTAAGATCAGCTTGCGCAGGTTTGTCATAATCTTGTCTCCTTCTCTTCTCATGGATTATTTTGAGCATTGAAAACAGGGGAAATAACCTCTCTTATTATCCTCAAAGCGGACCTCTTTGTATAGGGGGAGGAGCCCATTCTCTGACAAAAGATTAACGGAAAATTGCACACAATCAAATACATGAAAAGATGTATCGACTTTCGAACAGAAACCCATTGTGCCCTTACCGAAAGGGTTCTACAATAACAGAAGGATTATGAAACATTTAGGGAAGGGAAATTGTCTGTGACAATACCGAATTGTAGGAGGGATTAAAGTATGGGTTATGGATTTGGAGCGATGATTGACCGGTTGAAGGCAAATCCGAAGAAGATTGTCTTCACAGAGGGCAATGATGAGCGAATTCTTCAGGCAGCCTCCAGGCTCCTGGCAGGAACCTGGCTCCAGCCGGTTCTGGTCGGAAATCCGGAGGAGATTCGCAGGGTCGCTGAGGCAGATGGCGATAATATCAACGGTGCTCAGATTCTTGATCCCGACAACTTCGACCGGATGGAGGAGATGGTTGACCTCTTTATGGAACTCCGGGGGCCCAAGGCCGGGAGTCGGGACCAGGCCATTGAGACCTTAAAGCAACCCAATTACTTTGGCACCATGCTGGTTCGCATGGGCTATGCAGATTCTCTTCTGGGCGGAGCTACCTATTCCACGGCGGATACGGTTCGCCCTGCCCTGCAGATCATCAAGGCGGCGCCCGGCAACAGCATTGTCTCATCCTGTTTTATTCTGGTCCGTCCGTCAGCGACCGGCGGCAATGAGGTTCTCTGTATGGCTGACTGCGCCATCAACCTGATGCCGGATGAGGACCAGCTGGTCGAGATCTGCGGACAGGCGACCAAGTGTGCCGAGCGCTTCGGTGTCGACCCCAAGGTTGCCTTCCTGAGCTTCTCCACCCTGGGATCCGGCAAGGGCAAGACGGTCACCAAGATGCAGAATGCCACGGCCAAGGCCAAGGCCAAGTACCCGGATCTTCCGATTGAGGGCGAACTGCAGTTTGACGCCGCCGTGTCTCCCACCGTCGCCAGGCAGAAGGCACCGGGATCTGCCATTGCGGGCCACTGCAACACCTTCATCTTCCCCGACATCAATGCCGGGAATCTGGGCTATAAGATCGCGCAGCGCATGGGAAATTTCGATGCCTATGGACCGATTCTTCTGGGCCTCAATGCCCCCATCAATGACCTCTCCCGCGGGTGCAACTCCCAGGAAGTCTATGATATGGCGATTGTGACCGCTTCTCTGGCTTAATTCAATGACCGCCCTCCCTGCCGGATCCGATTGAGCCCGGGCGGCAGGGAAGGCGGTTTTCTAATGGGAGGAGAGTATGGAGGGCCTTTTCGCCTTATCGATTCTTGCGGAATTGGTCGGAACGATTGCGTTCGCAATCTCAGGGTCCATGATCGCAGTCGAAAAAGAACTGGATTTGTTCGGGACGCTCATGTTGGGTCTGATTACAGCTCTTGGGGGCGGGGTCTTAAGAGATTTGATCCTGGGGAGATTCCCACCGTCGAATTTTTATAATTACGGAGGAGTGATCGCCTCCCTGGTCTCCGCTTCGGTCGTCTTCCTCTTTGCCTATCTGAATCAGGCCTACTACTTTAGCCATCGGGGAAGAATCTCCATGATCAACAATGTGATTGACTCTCTGGGGCTTGGTCTCTTCAGTGTCACCGGGGTGCATGCGACGATCCTTGCGGGCTATGGAGACAATGTCTTTCTGGTCCTCTTCATGGGAATGCTGACCGGGGTCGGAGGAGGTCTCTTGAGAGATCTGATTACGATGCAGATTCCGATCATCATCAAGAAAAATATCTATGCGGTTGCGTCCCTGGTCGGGAGTCTCTCCTATCTGATCATGCTCCGGCAGAAGCTGGACGATCGGCCGGCGGCTTTTCTGTCCGTCCTCCTGGTTGTTCTGATCCGCATGTGCGCGACCAAATGGCACTGGAACCTCCCGAGGATTCGCTGGAGACAGGACTGACTTGTAACGCGCATGCAGATTCATGCGGACCTACGTGGCTCCTCCCCTGACTCTCTAAAGAGTGCCGAGGTCCAAGAAAACTCTGACCGGACAGAAATCAGGACCGGCCCCGGGAATCCCGAGGGCCGACTCTTCATACCAGGAGGCTTCCTTTTGAGGAGAGGATAAGCTATGAGTCAATGGATTCTGATCAATAAGAAGGCGGATTTTACGGCCCTGGCCAAGGCCAATGGGATCGACCGGGTGACCGCCAGGATTATGATCAATCGGGGGATCGCAGAGGAGGACTTTGATGCCTATCTGAATCCATCGCTGGATCAGATTCGAGACCCCCATGATCTCAAAGATATAGACAAGGCGGCAGATCTCCTCTCCGAGGCTATAGATCGGGGAGAGAAAATCCGCATCATCGGAGACTATGATATTGACGGCATTCAGTCCACCTATATTCTCCACAAGGCCCTCCTGACCTGTCGGGGCCGGGTGGACTATGTCCTGCCCAACCGGATCAAGGACGGCTATGGCCTGAATCCGCATCTAGTGGACAGGGCCGGCGAAGACGGCATCTCCTGCATCATCACCTGCGACAACGGTATTTCTGCCGGAGAGGCAGTCGCCCGTGCCAAGGATCTGGGAATGACAGTCATTGTCACAGACCACCATGAGGTTCCCTTCGTCCTGGTGGATGGAAAGAAACTTGAGAAGCTTCCGGCGGCCGACGCCATCGTCAATCCTAAGCAGGCGGATTGTCCCTATCCCTTTAAGGGGATCTGCGGAGCCGTGGTGGCCTGGAAGCTGGTCTTTGTCCTCTATGAGAAGCGAGGGATTCCGGTGATGCGGGCCCTGGACTTCCTGGAGAACGCCGCTTTTGCCACCGTGGGCGATGTCATGCAGCTGGTAGATGAGAACCGGTCCATCGTCGCGCTCGGGCTTGAGAGGCTGCGCAAGACACAAAATCCGGGGATGGCGGCCCTGATGCGGGTCAGAGAGATTGTCCCCGACCGGCTGACCGCCCATCAGATCGGCTTTGTCCTCGGCCCCTGTCTCAATGCCGCAGGAAGGCTTAAGGGAGCGGATATAAGCGTGGAACTGCTGGAAGCGAGAGATCAAAAGAGGGCAGATCTTCTGGCGGAAGAGCTGGCAAGCTTAAATGAGATTAGGCAGGATATGACGCAAAAGGGGCTTGAGGCCGCCTTTGACCAGATCCGAGACAGGGGCTATGAGAAGGATCGGGTCCTCCTGCTCTACCTGCCAGATCTGCATGAGAGTATTGCGGGACTGGTGGCCGGCAAGGTGAAAGAGGGGCTTGGTCATCCCTGCTTCGTTCTGACCGACACGGCGACCGAGGGGGTGGTCAAGGGGAGCGGCCGGTCAATTCCCCCCTATTCCATGTATGAGGAGATGAGCCGGTGCGGGGATCTGATGATCGGGTTCGGAGGCCATCCCATGGCGGCCGGACTCAGCCTGCGTAGGGAAAATATCGATTCCCTCCGTGAGTCCCTCAATGCTAACTGCAGATTGACAGAAGAGGACCTGATTCCCAAGGTCTACATTGATGTCCCTATGCCCCTCGACTACATCTCCATTCCCCTGGTCAGGGAATTGAAGAGGCTGGAGCCCTTCGGCAACGGGAATGTCAAGCCCCTGTTTGCTCTTCGCCATGTTCCGGTCCGGTCCCTTCGCACCATCGGTCGGGATGGACAGTATCTCGCTTTCTCTCTGAGGACCGGATCATCAGACATGGCGGGAGTGTATTTCGGAGATTCGAGGGCATTTGCCTCTGCCGTGGACCGAGCCTACGGCGACGGCGCCTGGGAGGACTTCCTGGATGGATTTCGAAGAGATCTCAAGGTCCGGATGGTCTATGAGGCCCAAATCAACGCCTATCGGGGCAGGGAGAGCCTGCAGGTTGTCATCCGGGAGATTGAGCCGGATCGAGAATAATCAAGAAAAATATGGAAAGATCCGGGAAATTTGGAGATAATATAAGAAATCATATGAGAGATCCGATTGGATACCGGGGGAGAACAGAAGGGGAGAGTCATCATGAGAGAGAATGACAGTTTTATATCCAGAGACGGGAGGTCTCAGATCCATGTGGTGCGCTGGGTCCCGGATTCGGGGCGAGTTACGGGCGTCCTTCAGATTGTTCACGGCATGCAGGAGTATATTGAGCGCTACGAGCCCTTTGCCCTCTGGCTGAATGAGCAGGGGATCGCGGTCCTGGGACATGACCACATCGGTCATGGGGATTCCGTTGCAGGTCCTGAGGAGTGGGGGATCATGTCTGCCCGGCATCCGGCGGATATTATGGTGGAGGATATCTTCCGCAATTACCAGGCCGGCAGGGAGCGCTGGCCCGAGCAGCCCTTCTTTATCCTGGGGCACTCGATGGGAAGCTATCTGCTCCGCATGTTCTTGTCCAAGAAGGCCGGCCATCTGGACGGTCTCAGGGGGGCAATCATTATGGGGACCGGGTCTTTGCCCGATGCCACTCTCCGCATGGGCCTCTCTGTGCTCAAGCTAACTGCCGCATTAAAGGGCTGGGACCACCGCAGTCCCATGATCACTAAGATGACTTTCTCGGGACCCTATAAGAAGTACGACCTGACCGGGCAGGATCCGGCCAATTCCTGGCTGACTAAGGATCCGGCCATTGTTCAGAAGTACTATGCCGATCCCAAGTGCAGCTTCCTCTTCAGTCTGGGCGCCTACCGGGGCCTCCTTGAAGCCTGTTATTATGACAATCGGAAAGAACATCTTGAGAAGATGCGCCAAGACCTGCCCCTCTTCTTGGTCTCCGGGGCAGACGACCCCGTGGGAGACTTCGGAAGGGGAGTCGAGCGGGTCAAAAAGCAATTTGAGGAACTGGGCATCAAGGACCTGCGGATGAAGCTCTATGAGGGGGACCGGCATGAGATCTTAAATGAGACGGACCGGGAGGAGGTCTACAGGGACCTGTGGGACTTCATGCGGGAGCATGGCGTGGTAGATCCGGCCGACTGAGTCCCCTGTCGGGAACCGGTGTCGGGGATCGGTTTGGAAAAGCGGCCCGGAAAAGTAAATTGGAATTAAGAACCCTCCGATGGCTGTCTTGACCATCGGAGGGTTCTTCTGAGAGAAGAAGAGGAAGTGCGGTCAGTTTCCGGTGTCTTCCGGCGCCTCCTCCTTGCCCGGATGATCCTTGCGGTGATGCAGGGGGCGGTTGCGCATGAAGGGGATAAGATCGCTCAGGGGAAGCTTGCGCAGATACCACTGCATACGGAGACGGTTTCTCTCGGTGAAGCCGACCAGAATATCCGGATTCGCCTCAGACAGGTAGTCGATGACGCCGTCAATATCGGACTTGGCGTTCTTGGGACAGTGGATGGTCTGGCGGTGTGTCGCCATGATATAGAGGGTATAGGAGATGCTGAAGTGGTGCCAGAGGATTCGGTGCAGGGTGGAGTATTTGTAGATCCACTTGATCTCTGAGATGGGAACGATTGCGACCCCATAGACAGAAGTTTCAATAAAGAAATGCTCCGTAATGAACATATCCTCAGCCGCGAGCTGGGGCATGGTCGCCAGTTCTTCCTCCGCCTCAGCCAGGAGCTTCCAGGGGTCGCCATAGGCGCCAAGCCGCCGGACAGGGGTGGATAGCTTCGGAAAGAAGACGTAGAGGAGGTCCAGGAGGAGGCTGATTACGGCATAGATGCCGGTCAGCCGAATGAAGAGGACAAGGATCCGGTGGAGGATGCCCCTGGCATCGGCCTCGGAAATCATATAGGGAGAGAGGGCTCCGGCTATGCCGGCGCTCTCCCCCAGGTCCTCGGTCAGGTGGATCTTGATCCGATCGAGGGAGGGGGGGTTCTTGATGATCTTGGCGTAGACTTTGACCTGATCAATCTGAGCCAGTCCCTGAGAGGCCGTGTCCGGTTTCAGGAGGACCAGATAGCTCTTCTGATCGATGATCGTATAGTAGTAATATCCCGTGGTCAGACCAAACATCTGCCGGGTATAGCCGGTGAAGCGGAGCTGAGACAGGGGAATGTGGACATAGTGAGACCGGCTCTGATAGAGGGCGGCCGGGTCTATTGGACCATCCAGCTGCCTGGGAAAGAGTATGGAGCGGGTGGGAGAGACCAGAAGAAGGGCCAGGAGGATGAGAAGGTAGATGGCGGGAGAAATCATCCGCCGCTTATAGAAGCCGGCGATGGACCGGCTGATATAGTGGTTAAAGCGCTCAGAGACATTGGTACCCCCCTCCGTGTCGGTCATGGGAGCATTGATATTTGGTTTTCTGAGCCAGCGAAATGGAGTCTTGAACCTGTACTTCATGGAATTTCCTGTCTGATCGAGAGTGCCGGTGTGGGCAGTCAAATGCTCATTCAGTATAGCACAGAAAAATGTTAAGATAATCGATATGACTCGAAAAAGAGGAGAATCCACATGGCCTATTATGAGAGCTTTGCAGAAATATATGACCGATTCATGGATGACGTGCCCTACGACAAGTGGAGGGACAATCTGCTGACTATCCTCGCAGAATACGGGATCCACAGCGGTCTTCTCACGGAACTCGGCTGTGGAACAGGCAATATGACAGACCGGATGGCGGCCTGCGGATATGACATGACAGGGATTGACCGGTCGGAGGATATGCTGCGGATTGCCCAGGAGAAGCAGATCAACCGGCTCATGGCGGCGGAGGAACCGGAGGGAGAAGGGACCGGCCCCCGTATCCTGTATCTCTGCCAGGACATGCGGTCATTTGAACTCTATGGGACCATGGCGGGGATCTATGCCGTCTGCGATGTCATGAACTATCTGCTGACAGAGGAGGACTTTCTCAGGGTCCTTCGTCTGGTCAACAACTATTTGGATCCGGGCGGCATCTTCATCTTTGACCTGGTGTCCGAGAGGGCCTATCGGAAGATGGGAGAGAAGACCATCGCGGACTGCCGGGACATCGGAGCCTTCATCTGGCAGAATGATTTTGATGAGGCGAGGAAGGTCAACCGCTACGATCTGGAGATGTTCATTCGGGAAGACGCAGAAGACCGGGCAGCCCAAAGAGATTTGCGGGAGGTCCGGAAGGAGCAAGGAACGGACCTTCCCAAGGATGACTTAGAGGAAGACTTATTAGAGGAGAGACTGGCCTACTTCCGTCGCCATGAAGTGCATATCACGAGAGCTTACCCGGTAGACTGCGTCATCGGCCTGATTGAGAAGGCCGGCCTCGCATTCGAGAAGGTTCTGGACGCAGAGACCATGGGAGAGATCACAGAGGATACCGGCCGCTATTACTTTGTGGCCAGGGAAATATGGAAGAAGCACAGCTTATGACAGGAAGCACAAGGGAACACAAAAGAGAGGCCAATCGATGAGTGATTATATTGTCAGAGGGATGGGAGCCCGGGATCAGATTCGGGCTCTTGCCATCTCCTCCAGGGATCTGGTTCAGACCGCCCACCGGAAGCACGAGACCAGTCCGCTTGCGACTGCGGCTCTGGGCAGGGGCTTGTCCGCTGCCCTGATGATGGGAAGCATGATGAAGGGGCCGGAGGATGAGATGACTCTCCAGTTCCTGGGAGATGGCCCCCTGGGACCCATGACCGTGACGGCGGACTCCAAGGGGCATGTCAAGGGATTTGTCGGCAACGGGCAGGTCTATCTGGAGCCGAAGGCCAACGGACACCTGGATGTCGGGAGAGCGGTTGGCAGGGGATCCCTTCGCGTGATCAAGGACCTGGGACTCAAGGAGCCCTATGTCGGAACCGTCGACATTCAAACAGGAGAGATCGGCGATGACCTGACCTACTATTTCGCTGCGTCCGAGCAGGTCCCATCGGCCGTGGGACTGGGCGTTCTGGTGGGGACGGACGGCAATGTCATCAGTGCCGGGGGATTTATCATTCAGCTTATGCCCTTCACGGAAGATGCGGTGATTGACCGGCTGGAAGAAAACCTGTCCAAGATCCCTGATGTCAGTCGGATGCTCGCGGCGGGGGATCGGCCGGAAGATATGCTCGACCGAATCCTGGACGGACTCTCGCCGGAGATGATGGAGACCGGGCCGGTCTCTTTCCTCTGTGATTGTTCTAAAGAGAGGGCGGAGCGGACTCTGATGGCCCTGCCGGACAGGGACCTGGAGGAGATGATCCATGACGGGAAGACAGTTGAGGTCAAGTGCCAGTTCTGCGGAAGGGCCTATTCCTTTACGCCGGAGGACTTGAGGGAGATTTCCGGCAGACCGGAGTAAGAAATGTGCTATAATAGGTCGGATTTACGACGGAAATCGCATGGAGTGAAGTATGAGTGATAAAGATGTTATTATGAGTGATCAGGAAAATAACACGAGGGATCAAGATAATGACATGAGGGATCCGGAAAACAACAGGAATGATCCGGATGTCAAGAAGAAGCGTCCCCGCAAGGGACTGCTTGTCGGCTGCCTTCTGGGGCTTGCGGCGATCGGCTATCTGGGGGCGGGCCTGTTCTTTCGGACCCATTTCCTCCCCAATTGCAGGGTCAATGGGATCAATGCCTTCGGCAAGAATGCCAAGCAGATGACCGAGGCGCTCATGGCCGAAGAGAGACGTTATCATCTGGTTATAAAGACCGATGGAGGGGCGACCGAGCAGGTGATCACCCCGGATATGATTGATCTGTCCAGCGACTTGCAGCTGTCTGATATAGAGACCCTCCTGGCAGGCCAAAAGGCATTTCTCTGGCCCAAGTATCTCTTCGGGGGTGTGCGCGAGGAGAAGACCAAGGGGGCCAGCTTCAATCGCGACAAGCTAAACGCTATCGTCGACGGTCTCCCGGAGGTCAGTCGAGCAGACCTGGTGCAGACTAAGAATGCAGGACTGGTCTATGACAAGGAGCAGAATTCCTTCGTCATTGAGAAGGAGGTCTACGGCAATAATATCGACACGGACCGATTTAAGAGCGCACTGGCAGCTTCGATCGAGGCCTTGCAGGGGGAGATCTCCCTGGCGGACTATGCAGTCCAGCCCACCCTCAAGTCAGATGACAGCCGGCTAAAGGACATGGTCGGAAAGCTGAATCAGCTGTCCCAGATCAAGATCACCCTGCAGGCTGACAAGGACCAGGAGGAGGTCCCCAAAGAGACCATCATCAGCTGGCTGGGGGTGGACGATGAAGTCAAGCTGGTCATCCGGGATGAGGCCATCCGGGCCTATGTCGCCCAGCTGGCTCAGAAGTATGACACCGTGGGCAAGGGGCGCAACTTCCGCACCTCTTACGGGGCCACGGTCAATATCGCCTCCGGAGACTATGGGAGGAAGGTCGACCAGGAGGGAGAGTTCAACGCCTTAAAGCAGAATCTGACAGAGGGTAAGGACCTGACCCGGGAGATGCTTTTCTCCCAGAAGGCGGGAAGCGATATCGGAAACAGCTATGTCGAGGTCAACCTGACGGCCCAGCACCTCTTTGTATATAAGGATGGACAGAAGGTCGTGGATACGGCGGTGACCACAGGCAAGCCTGTCAATAACCACCAGACAAATCCCGGGATCTTTCGCATTAAGAGCCGGGAGACCAACCGAACGCTCAAGGGGAGAAATGACGACGGGACTCCCTATGCCAGTCCGGTCAAGTACTGGATGCCCTTCAACGGCGGAATAGGCCTCCACGACGCCCCCTGGAAGGCCAATTACGGGGGAAAGAACTATCTGACGAACGG
The DNA here is from genome assembly GCF_057251025.1 of Shuttleworthella sp. Classification (NCBI taxonomy): domain Bacteria; kingdom Bacillati; phylum Bacillota; class Clostridia; order Lachnospirales; family Lachnospiraceae; genus Shuttleworthella; species Shuttleworthella sp. The sequence goes on along the minus strand of NZ_DBHIDN010000004.1, from coordinate 46,608 downwards.
ATCGCACGGCTGCGTCAATATCCCCCCCTCTATCGCAGGGGCAGTCTATGCCAATACCTATGTCGGCATGCCGGTGGTCGTTTACAATCTGCCAGGAACTGAGACCTCTTGCACGGACGGGGCGGTGCAGAACGTCATCAACAAGATCAGCAAGGCCAATTCGAGCGTGCAGGCTGCAAAGGCGGCGACCGACGCCTACAAGAGCCTGTCCGCTGCGCAGAAGAGCGATGTCTATAATCTCTCCGTCTTAAAGCAGGCCCAGGCCAAGTATGCCGGTGCTCTGGCAGAGGCGGCCAAGCTGGAAGAGCATGACCAGGCGGTGAATACCGACCACGAGTAAAAATGGTCCGATGCAGTGATCCCATGCAGAGGTCATCGCAGCGGGCAGGAAATGGTCTTGGAAGCTGGCGGGAGCCAGCCGACGCAGTGGAGTGAGGACAGGAATGTACGAGTGGAAGAAGAACATCCGCAGGGTCAGGCCCTATATTCCGGGAGAACAGCCGAAGGAGAAGGATATCATCAAGCTAAACACCAATGAGAATCCCTATCCGCCGGCGCCTGCCGTCAGGGAGATCCTCCGCGGCTTCTGCGCCGATGACCTGCGCAGGTACCCGGATCCCGCATCCACCATCCTGGTAGATGCCATCGCCCGGAGATACGGGCTTGCGAGGGACCAGGTCTTCGTCGGCGTGGGCTCGGATGATGTCCTCGCCATGTCCTTTATGACCTTCTTTCATTCCGGTCGGCCGATTTTCTTTCCGGATATCACTTACTCCTTTTACGATGTATGGGCGGAGACATTTGCCATTCCCTATCGGAGAATCCCTCTGGACGAGAAATTTGAGATCTGTCCGGAGGACTATGCGGGGGAAAATGGGGGACTGATCATCCCAAATCCCAATGCACCGACCGGGATCGATGCGGGGACAGAGAAATTGGAGCAGATCCTCCGGGCCAACCCGGATGTCGTTGTCATTATTGATGAGGCCTATGTGGATTTCGGGGCGACCAGTCTTCTCCCTCTGATTGACCGCTACGACAACCTCTTGCTGGTCCAGACTTTCTCCAAGTCCCGGGCCCTTGCGGGAAGCAGGATCGGCTGTGCCATGGGCAACCGGGAACTGATTCGGGCCCTCTCGGAGGTCCGGTATGCCTTCAATTCCTATACCATGGACCGGGTCACCCAGGCCATTGGGGCCGCCGCAGTGGAAGACGAGGCGTATTTTCAGGAACAGCTTGCCAGGATCATCGCAAGCCGGGAGTGGACCAAGGGAGAACTGAAGCGTCTTGGCTTTGACTTCCCCGACTCCAGGGCGAATTTCATCTTCGCCAGGCACGACCGTCTGTCGGCTGATGCCCTCTACCGGGCACTCAAGGAAGAGGGAATCCTGGTCCGCCACTTCGCGCAGCCCAGAATTGATCCCTATCTGCGGATCAGCATCGGGACGGAGGAAGAGATGCGGACACTGGTTGCTTTCCTGGACCGGTACCTGGAGAAGCATGGCTGATTCGGATACAGGCATGGCTGATTCGGATGTACTTACGGCCGATTCGGATGCATATAAGAGTATAAAGGAGTTTTCTATGGAAGCGATTGTAAGCTGGTTTACATCAACCCTGGGGCAACACATCTCAAGAGAGGCAGTCGTATTTATTATATCGCTGGTTCCCCTCCTGGAGCTTCGCGGAGGTCTCCTGGCCGCAAGCCTGCTCCAGATCCCCCTTTTAAGGGCGATCCCCATATGTATCATCGGAAATATCATACCGATTCCCTTTATTTTGTTTTTTATCCGCAAGATATTCGCCTGGATGAAGAAGTTCAAGGGAATGAAGGGGTTTGTGGAGAAGCTTGAGGCCAGGGCCATGAAGAAGTCCGGCCAGGTCTCGCGGGCAGAATTCCTGGGCCTGGCCCTCTTTGTCGGTATCCCGCTGCCGGGCACCGGGGCCTGGACCGGGTCTCTGATTGCAGCCCTCCTGGAGATGGATATTAAGAAGGCCGTCCTGGCAGAGCTGGTCGGCGTTGCCATTGCGACGGTCATCATGTCAATCGTAAGCTACGGCTTCCTGGGCCTGATCTTACACTGAGCGGGGATGCTATGGATCTGTGTGAACTGTGCAATAACTACCTCTGGGATGATGAGGAGGAGTGTTATATTTGTGACATTCGTCTGGATGAGGATGATATGGTCCGATTTCTGCAGGGCAATACCGGATCCTGTCCCTACTATCAGAGCAATGACGAGTATGATCTGGTGAGACACCAGGCCTTCTGAGAAAGAGGGCCTGGTCTCATCAGATTTCATGGAGAATTTCAAAGTGATTGCGCCGGCTTGAGATCAGGCCCTCTCTTGTCAGCTTGCTGATCTCGTTGGAGAGGGCAGACCGGTCGATGAAGAGATAGTCGGCCAGCTGCTGGCGGTTGTAGGGAATATCAAAGCTGTTGGAGTGCTGCCGCATGCTCTCGGAGGAGAGATAGGCCAGGAGCTTGTCCCGGATGGTCCGCTTGGAGATGCAGTCAATCTTCTGGTTCAGCTGAAGGGTCCGCCTGGCGATGGAGGTCATGACATTCTGGATGATGCGGCTGTGATAGCTGCAGGATTCACTGCAGAGGGTAGTGAAGGAGGAGAGGTCGAAGAACATCACCTCGCAGCGGGAGGTGGCAATCACAGTGACGTCGGTCGGAATCTGTGAGAGGGCCGCATAGACCTCGGCGAACATGGAACTGGCAGAGAGGGCGGACATGACGGCGACATTGCCCCAGAAATCCTCCTTCTCAATCAGGGCGGTTCCGTTCAAGATCAGACCGAAGGAGTGGATCTGCTCGCCCGCCCGCAGGATGGTCTCATTCTTCTCGTAGCTGCGCTTCTGCGGATTCATGCAGGTCATCATATGTCGGATCTCTGCCTCGGATACGCCCAAAAAGAGCGTTGACTTTTTAAGAGTGGGAAGATATTCCTCGTATGCGACCATATTCGATTCTCCTTGAAAGCTTTTGTCGAAGTTATTTTTCATATTATAGGTCTATAATTACTACAAAATCGTTGCAATTACAACAAAAAAGAAAGGAAGATCGGAGTATACTGAGATTCGTCGGAACCGGCAGATCGAATTCGCCAGGGGACCAAAATCTATCGGAGGATGCGATGAGAAGAGGAAGGAGATGAGAGCATGTGGAATAAGGATACGCTTCTTGGGGATCTCCTGGCAGAGAGCCCCGATATGATCGAAGTCTTGCTGGGGCTGGGGATGCACTGCAGCTCCTGCTCGGTCTCCCGCATGGAGACGCTGGAGGAGGCCTGCGCAGTGCATAATCTCCCGGTGGAGGCGGTTGTCAAATTCCTAAACGAGGAGGCTGAGAAACTGGGGATCTGACGACAGAAGCCGGTTTACGAAGCGGAAGACCTGTGCTAGAATCATGACTGTAAGCAAAGACTAACAATACGGAGGATCGTGCAATGAATGAGTATCTGCAGATTGAGAAAGTGGTAGGCCGTGAGATTCTGGACTCCAGAGGTAATCCGACCGTCGAGGCTGAGGTGACCCTTCTGGACGGAACGGTTGGCCGCGGAACAGCTCCCTCCGGCGCGTCTACCGGTGAATTCGAGGCCCTGGAGCTTCGCGACGGAGACAAGTCCCGCTATCTGGGCAAGGGCGTGACCAAGGCGGTGGAGAATATCAACACCCATATCAATTCTGCCCTGGAGGGAATGGACGCCTCTGATATCTATGCGGTTGACCGGGCCATGATTGAGGCGGATGGGAGCAAAGACAAGAGCAATTTCGGAGCCAATGCAATTCTGGCTGTCTCCATCGCTTGTGCCAAGGCGGCAGCTCAGTCCCTGGAAATCCCCCTCTATCGTTTCCTGGGAGGAATTTACGGAAACCGTCTTCCCGTTCCCATGATGAACATCATCAACGGAGGAGCCCATGCGGCCAACACCATTGACGCCCAGGAGTTCATGATCATGCCGGTCGGGGCGCCCTCCTTCAAGGAGGCCCTGCGCTGGTGCGCTGAGGTCTTCCACGCTCTGGCGGCCGAGCTCAAGAGCAAGGGGCTTGCAACCTCTGTCGGCGATGAGGGCGGATTCGCCCCGGATCTCAAGTCCGACGAGGAGGCGATTGAGGCGATTCTCGAGGCGGTGAAGATTGCGGGATATGAGCCGGGCAAGGACTTCATGATCGCTATGGATGCGGCATCCTCTGAGTGGAAGGGGTCCAGGAAGGGCGAGTATATCCTTCCCAAGGCCAAGACCAGGTTCACATCCGATGAGCTGATCGACCACTGGGCCAAGCTGGTTGAAAAGTATCCCATCATCTCCATTGAGGATGGCCTCGATGAAGAGGACTGGGAGGGATGGCAGCGGATGACGGCCCGCCTGGGAGACAAGGTACAGCTGGTGGGCGATGACCTCTTTGTCACCAATACCGAGCGCCTGAAGAAGGGAATCGACATGGGCGTCGGCAATGCGATCCTGATTAAACTCAACCAGATCGGGTCTGTCTCCGAGACACTCGAGGCGATCAAGATGGCGCATGAGGCCGGCTATGCGGCGATCACATCGCACAGGTCCGGAGAGACGGAGGATACCACGATCGCCGACCTGGCAGTGGCTATGAATACCTGTCAGATCAAGACCGGTGCTCCCAGTCGTTCCGAGCGGGTTGCCAAGTACAACCAGCTCCTTCGGATTGAGGAGATGCTGGGAGATTCTGCTCTCTATCCGGGAATGGGCGCTTTCAAGGTGAAGAGATAAGAAGTACAATATCAGGAACAAGGGCCCGCAGATCCCCTTTTTCATGTTCTCGTGTTAGAATCTAATTGTGGTTATAGGGGGGGTGCAGGAGGCAGACTGTGACCCCCCTTGTTGTTTGAGAAAGTGTGAATACAATGTCCAATGTCTTGGAAAATGCCAATATCAATCCCCGCAAGGTCGCCATGATCGGCTGCGGATTCGTCGGATCCACCAGTGTCTACGCGATTATGCAGTCCGGAATCGCCTCTGAGATCGTCCTGATCGACGCCAATATGGAGCGGGCTGAGGGAGAAGCAATGGATATCAGCCATGCCATCCCCTTCTCAACGACTCAGCGCATCTATGCCGGAGATTATGCCGACATCAAGGATGCCGCCCTGGTCATAGTGACCGCAGGCGCCGCGCAGAAGCCGGGAGAGACCCGGCTGGACCTGGTCAATAAGAACGTTAAGATCTTCAAGTCTATTATTCCTCAGATTCGGGACAGCGGTTTTTGCGGGATCATGATGATCGTCTCTAATCCGGTCGATATTCTGACCTATGTGGCCTGGAAGCTCTCCGGCTTCTCCAAGGAGCGCGTGATCGGGTCAGGAACCGTGCTGGACTCCGCCCGCCTCAAGTACATGCTCGGCGAGCATCTGGATGTGGATGCGAGAAATGTCCATGCCTACGTCATCGGCGAGCACGGGGATTCTGAGATCGTGGCCTGGTCCTCTGCCGACGTATCCGGTGTGAATGTAAATCAGTTCTGCGAGATTCGAGGACATTTTCAGCATGAATCCTCGATGAAGAAGATCGCGGATGATGTGAAGAACTCAGCTTATGAGATCATCGAGAAGAAGCATGCCACCTATTACGGGGTCGCATCCGCAGTTCGCCGGATCTCGGAGGTCATCCTCAAGAACGAGAAGTCCATCCTGCCGGTGTCCTCTCTGATGGAGGGGGAGTACGGAATCGGGGATATCTACCTGTCCATGCCGGCCGTTGTGACTTCTTCCGGGGTGGAGACCAAGGTGCACATTGATCTGAGCTACGAGGAACTCACCAACCTGCAGAACTCGGCCAAGACGCTGAAAGACATCCTAAGTCAGGTGGACCTGTCCATGGACGAAGAGGCAAAGTAAGTTTGTAAATGATGTGATACCGATATCCGAAAAATAATAAGACAGATAGAGTATCATGATTGCAAGCCCAAATAGTCAATCGCTCGTTTTAAGAAGTCTACTGTTGAGTAGCTGCTATGCTCTCGATAGGGATCGATGAAACGCTCTTTGGAGGCCTCATCGATTATCGTATATTGATAGAATTTATCTGTCATAAAGCCAGTATAGCAGGCTTTGGCCTATATGCCTTTTTCGTTGAGCTCACAGCTTGTCGGTAGCCAAGACGTACAAAGACCCGATATAGAGAGCCCGGATGACGGGAATAGCCTTTTTCGGTATGCAGCTTATCGTACAACTCGCAGACTGTGATGGAAGGGGTGCGCTTGTGATAATCCCGACATGATACTTTGTGGAAAGATCATGTGGCAAATATCGCTTTGAGTATGTTACAGTGAATATGGCGATTGATGTCTCCTTTCAGAATGTTTTGTGTGGAAACTTACATTCTAAAAGGAAACATCAATCGCTTTTTTGTATAGGGTTACTGTGTCACATCAATTGTAAAGCTACACAGCTACACAGAGATCTTCTGCCGCTTTTTTTCTTACTGACATGTGGACTTTCCTTAGGGTAAAATAAAATTGATATCGACCAGGCGGATCATGCCCTGGGAGCCCTTATGGTTGTACCTGCCATTGATGTGGCAAGGAACTCAAGAATGAGTAGTTGAGAATATGAAAAGATACGGAAAAAGAAACTTCATTATCAGCATTTGTCTTCTGAGCATCCTGACCTTGGCAAGCTGCGGGACAAAGGCATGGAAGAAAGAGGCAGGGAAACTGTCAGATGTAGAGCTCATTGACCAGGGACTGATGGCCTTTGAAGATATGAAGAATGGGCAAATCCACATCGAAACAAAAAAGGATGTGGTTAGCAAGCTGGCCAAAGAAGGGCAGAGCGGGGAATTTCATCAAAAACGGACATTTGACGGGAGCTTTGAACTCAGACCCGATCACATTTTGGGCAAGTACAGCGACGGCAAAAAGAGCTACGAATACTATGGCGATTCCATGGCCAAGTACACAAAGTCCGAGACAGAGAGTCAATGGGGTAACCATAAGCACGTCACGATCAGGTACTTTCAGCCGGTGGGAATTAATCAGCAGGCTGTTTACATCTTGCAGAGCAGGAAAAATGAGATAGGTGTGAGTAGAGAAGAGGAGAGCTTTACCCTGCACTTTGAGAGCAAGGACCCGGCCTTCTTAGCAGCCGATGGCGATATCCTGACCGGAGCCAACTTTGACAGCTTAAGATATGGGGACAAGGATGTAAAGGCGGAGCTGAAGATCGAGCTGAAACTCTCGAATAAGGATTGTCAGATTCTGGGAGTCAACTATACTTGTCACAGAGAGAGCAGTTATAGTGTAGAGGATCTTCAGAGCCAAATAAGCTATGACAAGGTGAATACCGGGGTTTGCGTGAAAGTTCCGGAGGGAATTGCAGAGGCAGTTATCAGGTAGAGGAGAAAGCAATGAAGAGAGGGAAAATCATACTGTTGTCTCTGGTTCTGCTCGCTGTTACATGTCTCTGTGCCTGTCAGCAGGATGCGAAAGCAAGAGCCGCAGGCTATGTGAAGAACTATGTCAGGAGCCTTCGAGAGGCAAAAAATCTGGAGTACATGAGTGAGAACTACAGAAGGTACTCCATCGGCAATCCGGAAGTGAAGCAGTATCGGTCGGAAACAATCCGGCGGCAGGGAAAAATCGAGTTTGAGCAAAAGGTCTTTGAAGAGCTGTATTGCACAGGCAGCAGTCAACTGGTTAATCCGCAAGATATCAAAAAAAGCCTTGCCCAATATGGCAGTACAGACTTTTTGCTGGGGACATCCAAGGTATATTCATCAGGTGCGAACCTGATTTATCGGGCAGATATAGATACAAAAAAGAACTGGGTCTGGAAGGCCGCAAAGGACATTAAGGCGCCGGAAGTGGGACGGAGTGAGGCCTTTTTACAGGTCTATGAGAAATATGCGGATCAGTTTCAGATCCGAGAGGATGAACACTATATTTACCTGCATTTTCAGGGCGATGTCAAGGATAATGCAGAGCAGATCGCTGCTTTAAGGGATAGTTTCCTGGAGAGTAAACTTTTCGGCGAGGGAAAGAAGAATGTCCAGTCACTGGAATTGGATATCCGGCTGATTCTGAAAAAGGACGGTGGCTTCATAAAGAAGAAGCTGACCCCGAGTGAGGCCAGGATTCATATCAAGACCGGCCTGGAAAGCGAGAAAGATCATGGGGTCGTCTCCAATGAGGATCACTTTGAGGCCTCTTACCGGGATATCAATCAGATTGAAAAGATCCAAGAGCCCAAGGGCTTGCCCGAGAAGTAAGGGGATTTCAATCTGATATAATTAAGTACATACAGGTTGGCTTCGCTTCTGACATATCGAAGTTTGACCAGGTGAAATCACAGATAGACAAGGGGAAATTGTAAAGCTACAGACCTGTCCATGGACGAGGAGGCAAAGTAATTCCTATTTCCCTGTCTCCATGCTATAATCGATAGAGTTGTTTTGAGGAGTCGGTTCGGCGGGGAGTAGGTCTTCGCGGGAGAACGCCGCACGACCGGAAGCGCCGGCAGGATGTGAAGAAGAGGCACAGAGGAGAGGAAGATGAGCATTAAATTTATCGGGACTCATGACAGGGATCTGAAGATGTTCGAGAGGCAGTATCCCCTGTCCGCGGGCATGTCTTATAATTCCTATTTCATCGATGACCGGAAGACGGCCGTCATGGACACGGTCGATGCCAGAAAGACGGAGGAATGGCTGGATCTTCTGAAGGAAGCCCTGGACGGCCGCCGGCTGGACTACATTATTGTTCAGCATATGGAGCCCGATCACTCCGCGTCCCTGGCCGCTGCCTTAGAACAGCATCCCAACGCCAAGGTAGTCGGCAACAATAAGACCTTCAATATGATTCACGCCTTCTTTCCGGACCTGGACCTGGCCATTGACCGCAAGCTCATGGTTCAGGACCATGATGTCCTGGATCTGGGCAGTCACAAGCTTCACTTTATCTTCGCGCCCATGGTCCACTGGCCGGAGGTGATGCTGACCTATGATTCTACGGACCGGGTGCTCTTTGCGGCAGACGCCTTCGGAAAATTCGGCTGCGGGGACGTGGAAGACGACTGGGTGACGGAGGCCCGCCGCTATTACTTTAATATCGTCGGCAAGTACGGCCCTCAGGTGCAGACCCTGCTGAAGAAGGCGGCCGGTCTTGAAATCAAGAAGATCTACAGCCTGCACGGCCCGCTTCTGACGGAACATCTGGACCGGTACATAAAGCTGTATCAGACATGGTCCTCCTATGCACCGGAGGAGAGCGGGGTCTTCATTCCGGTTGCCTCCATCTACGGGCACACGCTGGAGGCCGCCAGACAGGCTCAGAAGATGCTGGAAGCCAAGGGGGTCAAGACGGAGCTCATGGATCTGACCGAGACAGATGTCTCTTACGCAGTCGCCCAGGCCTTCCGCTTTGATCGCATGCTCCTTGCGGCTTCTTCCTATGACGCCCAGGTCTATCCCCCCATGCAGGACTTCCTCCATCATCTCGCCAACAAGGCCTTCCAGGGGCGGAAGATCGGCATCATGGAGAACGGATCCTGGGGCCCCACGGCCGCCCGCACGATGAAGAAGATCATGGAGGGCTGGAAGAATATCGAATGGATCGATCCTCAGGTGACCATCCGGTCTACTCTTGACGCGGAGAGCAGGAAGAAGATGGAGGAATTGACAGAGGCCCTGGCAGAGGCATAAATGAAAGTCCGGAAGGGGACGGGTCAAAAGAACCGATGACCGATCCATGTGATTAAGAGGATGAAGCGACTACAGGAGACTGCTGACCTGCATATGGGTCCTGCGGTATCCTGCGGCCGCTTTTCTGCTGTACCAGAGGGTCAGAAGCAGAACAGAAGAACACTAATGGGGAACGGAATAGAAGAACAGTAGAAGGGATGACTGAGATGTCCTACGATCACAAGCGAAAGACTGGACTAAGGGTGGATAAGAAGGCCGTGGAATTCAAGTCCACCATGGCGAGTCCCGCATGGATTGCCCTGTTTGACAGGGCAGCCGGGGGAGACCGGGGAGCGGCCCTGGAACTGGCAGAAAGCTATCTCAGGGGGACCTATGGGGAGAAGAACCTGATCAAGGCTTTCAAATGGGCCTCATACGCCGCCAAGAGGCAAGAGCCCGGGGCGGAAGACCTTCTCGCAGAGATAAAAATTGCGCGCAATAGTATTGACAGCTCGAAATAAATTGCGTACAATTTGTCTGAAAGTAAAAACAAGACACAAGATCCCTTTCTGAAGGAGAGAAGAGTTAGGAGGAGAATATGACTGAGTTAACACTTACCGCTGCCAACTTCGAGGATGAAGTGCTAAGGAGTTCTGTCCCCGTCATGGTTGATTTCTGGGCTTCCTGGTGTGGCCCCTGCAAGATGCTGGGCCCTGTCATCTCTGAGATAGCCGGAGAATCCGACGGCACTTACAAGGTGGGCAAGGTCAACGTCGATGAGGAGATGGGGATCGCGGAGAAATACAATATCATGTCCATTCCGACGGTCATCCTCTTTAAGGATGGGCAGGTGTACAAGAAATCGGTCGGCGCTGTCCCCAAGGCACAGCTCTTGGACCTGCTCAAGTGATGCGGCCCGGATCCGCCTAGATGAGAGCGGATCTCCCTGAAATCAAAAAGGAGCATTTGTATGTATGATATTTTAGTTGTAGGCGCCGGTACCGCCGGTCTGTCAGCCGGGATCTACGGGGTCCGTCAGAATAAGAGCGTATTGGTTCTCGAGGCGAGCAACTACGGCGGCCAGATCATCAATACGCCGGATATAGAGAATTATCCGGGGATTGCCCACACGTCCGGTTTTGACTTCGCCATGGGACTCTACAAGCAGGCCACAGACCTGGGGGTTGCCTACCGCCAGGCCAGGGTGACTGCCATTGAGAGCCGGGAGGATCATAAGGTCGCTGTCCTGGAGGACGGAGACCACATTGCCGCCCGGACCATCATTCTTGCGACCGGGGCCAAGAACAGGCCGCTTGGTCTTGCACACGAACAGGAGTGGATCGGCAAGGGAATCTCTTACTGCGCGACCTGCGACGGCATGTTCTACCGGAAGAAAATCGTGGCTGTCAACGGCGGCGGCAATACGGCTCTGGAGGATGCGGAATTCCTTGCCGCGATTGCGGAGAAGGTCTATGTCATTCACAGGAGAGAACAGTTCCGGGGAGAGGCCCTGCGCGTTGAAAGGCTTCGGGCCAAGGAGAATGTGGAGTTTATCCTCAATGCCAATATCACAGCCCTCCTGGGTCAGGACCGGCTTGAGGCCCTGGAGATTACGGACAAGATCAGCGGGGACAAGCGGACGATTGCGGTCAACGGCCTCTTCGTTGCCATTGGACAGAAGCCGGAGAATATGATATTCTCTAATGTTGTCAGCCTTGATGAGGGCGGTTATATTGTCGCGGGCGAGGACTGCAAGACCAATGTCGATGGAATCTTTGCCGCGGGCGATACGAGGACAAAGACGGTCCGTCAGCTGGCGACCGCAGCCGGTGACGGAGCCGTGGCAGCGCTCGCTGCCGTCGCCTATATAGATCAATCAGCTTAGGGAGGATTCGCGGTATGAGCGATAAGTATGATTCACTCAAATTGGAGAACCAGCTCTGTTTTCCGCTGTATGCCGTCTCTAAGGAAATTGTGCGCAAGTACAAGCCCTTTCTGGATCCCCTCCAGCTGACCTATACCCAGTACATCACCATGATGGTCATGTGGGAGAGGCAGGAACTGACGGTCAAGGAGCTGGGTCAGGTCCTCTTTCTCGATTCCGGGACATTGACTCCGGTGCTCAAGAAGCTCGAGGCCAAGGGCTATATTGACCGCGCCAGATCTAAGGCAGATGAGCGCTCTTTGATCGTCACAGTGACGAAGAGCGGGATGAAGCTGCGAGATGAGGCCCTGGCTGTCCCGCTGCAGATGCAGGGGTGCTTTAAGCTAAAACGCAAGGAGGTTCTTGCCCTCTATAAGCTGCTCTATCATATGCTCGCCGAGATGGATCCCGGCCAGGGACCCATGGAGGATCTCGAGGCGAGACTGAAAGCACTTGAGGCATAAGCAGTCAGACAGAGGCCTTCGGCAGGGATAGTCGAAGGTCTCTTTTTATGTAAATTTCCCCAGTTGATCTTGTTCCCTTGTGATCTCGTCTCCTTGCAATTATGTTCCCTCGTGACAGGAAGAGACCGGGAGGATATTGACGTGAAACCCGGGTGAAAATATAATACGCAGGAAGGACAATGTATTGTATCCCACAGTTGGAGCTCGCGTCTGAGACCTGCGTCAAGACGCACCGCGTTGCATCCTCACGGAGTGACAGCGGTGCGTCTGGCATGTCTGAGACCGGTCGGCCACAGGGAACGATAACGGAGGTAGAAGATGAATACGAAGACAAGAAGCAAGTCTCTGGCGGTCATGGCTCTCATGACGGCCCTGATTTTCGTCCTGCAATTTGTGACGATTCCCCTGGGCGCCATCACGGTCTCCCTGGCCATGGTGCCGGTCTCTGTCGCGGCGGTCGCGCTGGGGCCTGCAGGCGGACTGGCCGCCGGAGCTGTCTGGGGACTGGCCTCCCTGCTCAAGGCACTTCTGGGAACCAGCGGAATGACAAGCATTCTCTTTAACATATCCCCCCTGTCAACGCTGGTCTTGTGCTTTGTTCCGCGTATGCTGGACGGACTGGTCGTCTCGTTACTCTATCGGGGCCTGCGCAGATTTACCAATGTTCTTGTCAGCGGATCTGTGGTCGGCTTTCTGTCGGCCTTTCTCAACACCCTCTTTTTCATGTCAACCATTGTGCTCCTCTTCGGGCAGACCCCCTATCTGCAGAAGATGATGGCCGGCAGGAGCGTACTGGCCTTCATCTTGTCCATCATCGCCGGGAATGCGATCTTCGAGATGATTGTCTCTGCTCTTGTGACGGGGCCGATTGTCGCGACGCTTGCGAAAGCGCGTCTGATCGACAGAGGAGCCAGGAGGGATGGGTCGAAGTTCTAAGAGTGCTTCGGACCCAGGCCTGAGGGAATTTGAATTGAAATTCCTCTCCTCCTGTGATACCATTCCGACTAGTGACGCACATTTGTTCGTGCGTCGCGGACAGAACGCGCAGAATCCGCCCGGCAAACACAGGACCGGGCCGGCAGGAAGAAGATCGTGAGGATCCCATGAAGAAGATTGTGAAGTTCGGCGGCAGCTCTCTTGCAGATGCCAGGCAGTTTGAGAAGGCGGGGGAGATCATTCGAAGCGACCCGGGCCGCCGCTATATCGTTCCGAGCGCTCCCGGGAAGCGCTTTGACGGAGACGAGAAGGTGACGGACATGCTCCTTGGCGCCTATCGGACCGCACTAGAGGGCGGGGACCTGCATGGGCAGCTGATGGACATCAAGGCCAGATACCAGGAGATTATTGATCATCTGCAGCTTGCGATCTCCCTGGAGGAGGATTTTGACCGGATTGAGGCCAGGCTCAAGACAGAGCCGAGTCTTGACTATGCGGCCTCTCGGGGGGAGCATTTAAACGGCAAAGTCATGGCAGCCTATCTGGGCTACCGCTTCATCGAGCCGGCGGAGAATATCTTCTTCGACCGGGAGGGTTTCCTGGACATGGATAAAACCGCCAGAGTTTTGGGCAAGACCTTAGAAGACGCCGAGTACGCAGTGATTCCGGGATTCTACGGCTGTGATCCGGACGGCAAGGTCAAGACCTTCTCCAGGGGCGGCTCCGATGTCACCGGCTCCGTTGTCGCAGCGGCTGCCGGCGCAGATGTCTATGAGAACTGGACCGATGTCTCTGGCTTTATGGTTGCGGACCCCCGCATCATTCACAACCCGGTATCCATCGACACATTAACCTATCGGGAACTCAGAGAGCTCTCTTATATGGGAGCTTCTGTTCTCCATGAGGATGCCATCTTCCCGGTCCGGTCCAAGGGTATCCCCATCAATATCAAGAATACCAACGCGCCGGACGACGAGGGCACTTGGATCGTGGAGTCCACGGCCAGGAAGCCCAAGTTCACCATCACCGGGATTGCCGGGAAAAAGGGCTTCTGCGCCGTCTCCATCACCAAGGACTTGATGAATTCCGAGATCGGCTTCGGCCGCAAGGTCCTGCAGTCCTTTGAGGACAACGGCATCTCCTTCGAGCACATGCCCTCCGGAATCGACACCATGACCATTGTGGTGCATGAAGACGAGTTCCTCCACAAGGAGCAGGCCGTTGTCTCTGAGATCCACCGCTTAACCAAGCCGGACCAGGTGGAGATCGAGTCTGACCTGGCTCTGATCGCGGTCGTGGGCCGGGGAATGAAATCCATGCGGGGAACAGCCGGAAGGATCTTCTCGGCCCTGGCCCACGCCCATGTCAACGTTCGCATGATGGACCAGGGATCCTCTGAGCTAAACATCATCATCGGCGTGGCCAATGAGGATTTTGAGGGGGCGATCAAGGCAATCTACGATATTTTCGTGACAATCAACCTCTGAAATGGATCTTTTTTCGCATCAGGGGGTTATGCGACGGCAAATCCTGTGTTAGTATGTAGGCATAAGAGAAGCGCCCTTGTGGGGCGAATATAAGATATGAGCGAAACGCATTTCCGGATCGGGAAATGCGTTTCGTGTGGTTTTAGGGGGAATTTAGCCTGCTAAAGCAGGAGGAAATTAAGAGGAGCGTCATGCAGGAACTTGGAATCCAAGCAGGTGGAATGCGGACTATGAGAATTGGGACAGGAGGCATGGGGGCTGTGAGAAAGGCAGAATTCAAGAACGCCTCTTTGATATTTGTCGCGACTCTGATCTGGGGAACTGCCTTTGTGGCCCAGAGCCTGGGATCAAGCCATCTGGGAGCCTTCAGTTTCACGGCCTTTCGCAACCTGATCGGCTTCCTCTTTCTGATTCCCGTGGCGGTCCTCTTTCAGGCCAGGGGGATTTCCGCCCGCCCCATGGAAGAGGATCGGCCGGACAATATCTTCATCCCCGGCAGGAGGGGGCAGAGGGCCTTTGTGACCAAGACAGAGCTTGCCTGCGGGTCCGTTCTGGGTCTGATTGTCTTCATCGCATCCAATGTCCAGCAGCTTGGAATCGCAGGCACAACAACGGCTAAGGCCGGATTCTTCACGGCCATGTATGTGATCTTCGTGCCGATTTTGAGCATTTTCCTGGGCAAGAGGGCCAAGAAGATGATCTGGCTCTGCGTGGCCCTGTCCATCGTCGGACTCTACATGCTCTCCATGAAGGGGGGCCGGGTCTCCTTAAATCTGAGTGACGGACTGGAACTTCTCTCCGGCCTCTGCTTTGCGGTTCACATCATGTATGTGGGCTACCGGTCTCCCCGCTGTGACGGTGTGGTCTTCGCCATGATCCAGTTCGCCGTGTCTTCTGCCTTAAGCCTGATCTTCGCCCTGATCCTGGAACATCCCGGGATAGAGGATATCGGCCTTGCCATCTTCCCCCTCCTTTATGCGGGTATACTCTCCAGCGGCGTGGCCTTCACCCTGCAGATCATAGGGCAGAAGAACTTAAATCCCACCTTAGCATCTATCCTCATGTGCTTTGAGTCAGTTATCTCCGCCGTCGCCGGATGGATCTTCCTCCATCAGCGCTTGTCCGCTTTGGAGATGATGGGATGCGCGGTTCTCTTTGCGGCGATTTTGCTTGCCACCCTCTTCGGAGGAACAGAGGAGGGCCCGGCGGAGATGGCGGATCCTGCCGCAAGCCGGAAATATGTCAGGATCAGGGAAACAGATAAGGAGCTTGTCGGATGAACAAGAAGGAAGTGACGGAACTCAAGAGAAGGCTGAAGAGGGAAACCGTATCCTTTTCCCGCATGGCCGGATGTTATGTCGATGCCAATAAGAACAAGGTGACGACCTTCAATCGGTCCTTTCTCAATCTGGAGGACGAGGAGTTCTCCAAATACTTAGAGATTGCCAACAAGGTCCTGTCCGGTAAGCTGGGCAACCAGCTGATCGAGCTTGAATTTCCGCTGAGAGAAGAGGAGGAGGGGGGGCGCCAGCAGCTCCTGATGGCCCTTCGCAGTACAAGAATCGAACAGGAGCCGGTCCTGAACCGCTTCTATGATCATGTCATTGAGACCTATGAGTGCGCGGGCAATTATCTGATCCTGCTCTTTCACGATGTCTACGATCTCATGAGCAGGGGCTCCGACAACATAGACCTGGACGAGTCCGCTGAGGCATTTGACTATATCCTCTGTGCCATCTGTCCCGTAGCCCTCTCCAAGCCAGGCCTCGGCTACCGGGAGGAGGACAATGCAATCGCCGCCAGGAACCGCGACTGGGTGGTGGGGCCGGTCGACACCGGCTTCCTCTTTCCCTCCTTCGATGACCGGACGAGTGATATCCACCATGTTCTCATGTACGCAAAGAGCGTCAAGGATCCCCACAGGGAGTTCTGGGAGAACGGACTGGGCTGTGAGAGCAGGCTTACGGCGACAGAGAAGCGGGAGGCCTTCGGCCGGATGGTCTGCCGGAGTGCTGCACAAGAGGAGGACGCGGCGGAAGACTTTCTCCTGGAGGTCCAGTCCAATCTGAATGATTTCATCGCAATGGAGGAAGATCGAAGGAGCGACGAGGAAGCGCTTCTTCTGACCAGGGAGGATCTGGTGGATATCCTGGAGGACTCCGGCCTGCCCTCAGACCGGTCCGACCGGGTCGGAGCCGAATTCGAGGAATTCTTCGCAGACGAGACGCCCGCTGCTGAGGATCTGCTGGACAGCAAACTCTTAAAGGACAATGAGGTCCGCAAGGAGAAGAATCACCTGCAGAAGAAGGTCGTGGAGCTGACGGATCAGCTGGAGGCCGCAGGCGTGATCGCAAGAGACGGCAAGGCCATAGACGTGGTCGTCAGAGTCCCGGAGGAACGCCTGGATACGGTGGAGACGAGCTTTCTGGATGGCCGCAAATGCCTGATCATCCCCCTGGAGCCGGACGATCAGGCCAGCCTGAATGGGGAGGATTACCTCTTCTGATCTGCTGATTTTCCGGGATTTAAGCCGGAGGGGTCAGCGCTCGCCCAGGGCCAGGTCACGGACGCGGGACAGACCCCTGCGAACAGCGGGAATGGCGAGGATCAGGATGGTGATGAGGGCTTCTGCCAGCAGATAGGAGCCGTTGTAGGCCAGGGAATAGAGCAAGGGGCGGCCGGAGAAGTCGTATCCGGCGAAGACCACCCCCTCGGCGTAGGCGCCGAAGAAGATGACCCCGGACAAGACAGCGAAGAAATAGCGGCCCAGGACGGCCAGGAGATAGCCCTTGATCAGACCGTTCCTGGACCCGGCGAAGAGGCCGGAGAGGCCCAGGGCGCCGAAGGCAAGAAGGTAGTCGCAGATCATCTGGGGCAGGCTGATGATATAGGGGCCCAGGAGGAGCTGGAGGATGCCGTAGGCCAGACCCGCGGACAGGCCCATGCCAAGGCCGTACCAGTTGCCGACCAGGACGATAAAGAGCATGGAGAGGAGGGTGACAGACCCTCCCATGGGCAGATTAAAGAGCTTGATCATGGAGCTTACGGTGCCGAGGGCGATGGCCATGGCCGCGAAGGAGATCTCTCTGGCGGAGAATTTCTTCTTCCGACCGAAGAGGAAGTTGCCCAGAAGGAGGACGGCAATTAAGGCAAGGATCAGGGCGGTGTAGCCCCAGACCGTGAGAGAATAGGAACCGCTTGCGTCGGCAGTTGCAAAAAATGACATAAAATAACCTCCCTTGACTGATGCGCGGGGGGTGGAATCTTGCTTCCTTACGCCGGTATGATCCGGATCAAGTGATAAGGGTCGAAGCAGACGCTTCTCTCAGCCACAGGGCACCCCCAGCGATATACAATTTATTTACTGAACAAAAGGCTATCACTTCACCGCGAAATGTCAAGGGAGGAGACGCAAGATGCGGGCCCTTTCGGTTGAAATGTGGGATTGGATGGGATAAACTATAGCATAATTTTGTGCGACAGATGAAGGAGATAAAGATGGCTGATCGATTAGACGTCCGCAGCTTACAGCGGAATTACAAGGAGTACGGGGACAGGGAAGTGACCCTCGGCGGATGGGTCAGAAGCATCCGGAATTCCAAGAATTTCTCCTTCATGGTCTTAAATGACGGAACCTTCTTCACCCCCGTCCAGGTGGTCTTCTCCGCGGATCAGATTCCAAACTACGAGGAGATCTCACATCAGAATGTCGGAGCCGCCGTTCGGGTGACCGGTCTTGTGACATTGACGCCGGACATGAAACAGCCCTTTGAGATCCAGGCGACCGCGATTGAGGTCGAAGGGGCGTCCACACCGGACTATCCCCTGCAGAAGAAGCGGCACAGTCTGGAGTTCCTGCGGACCATGCCCCATCTGCGGGCCAGAACCAATACCTTTGAGGCTGCCTTTCGCGTCCGGAGCGTGGCCGCATATGCCATTCATAAGTTCTTCCAGGAGCGGGACTTCGTCTATGTCCACACCCCCATTCTGACCTCCTCGGATGCGGAGGGAGCGGGGGAGATGTTTCAGGTGACCACCCTGGACTTAGACGATGTGCCCAAGGATGCGCAGGGAAAGGTGGATTTCACCCGGGATTTCTACGGCAAGCCCGTCAACCTGACCGTGTCCGGCCAGCTGCAGGGTGAGACCTTCGCCCAGGCATTTCAGAGGATCTACACCTTCGGCCCCACCTTCCGGGCCGAGAATTCCAACACCAGCCGACATGCGGCCGAGTTCTGGATGATTGAGCCGGAGATCGCCTTCGCTGACCTCGAGGACGACATGGAGCTGGCCGAGTCCATGCTCAAGTATGTGATATCCTATGTGCTCGAACACTGTCCGGAGGAGATTGACTTCTTCAACCGCTTTGTGGACAAGGGGCTCATCGACCGCCTGAATCACGTGGTGAATTCGGATTTCGGCCGCATCTCTTATACAGACGCGGTTGCGGAGCTGACCAAGCACAATGACGTGTTCGACTACAAGGTATTCTGGGGCTGTGACCTGCAGACCGAGCACGAGCGCTATCTGACCGAGCAGGTCTTCAAGAGACCGGTCTTCGTCACGGACTACCCCAAGGAGATCAAGGCCTTCTACATGAAGCTGAATGAAGATCATAAGACGGTCGCCGCGGTCGACTGCCTGGTTCCGGCGATCGGAGAGATCATCGGTGGCTCCCAGCGTGAGGACGACTATGACAAGCTGCTTGAGCGGATCCGGGAGAACGGGATGGACGAGTCCACCTATGCCTATTACCTGGACCTGCGCAAGTACGGCTCCACCCGTCACGCCGGCTTCGGGCTCGGCTTCGAGCGTCTGATCATGTATTTAACCGGGATTTCCAATATCAGGGACGTCCTGCCATTCCCCAGAACGGTGGGGACCTGTGACCTGTAAGGGACCGGTGAGTTAGGAGTTATCTATGAGCAGTATTCAAATTCCATCCGGTTATCAGTCAGCCCTGGACCTTAGGGACACGCAGATCGCCATTAAGAAGGTCAAGGATTTCTTCCAGAATCAGCTGGCGGCAGAACTGAATCTGCAGCGAGTGACGGCTCCTCTCTTCGTCGAGCCCTCCTCCGGCCTAAACGACAACTTAAACGGGAGCGAGCGCCCCGTCTCCTTCGGGATCCGGGAGCAGGGAGACCATGCGGTGGAGATCGTCCAATCCCTGGCCAAGTGGAAGCGGTATGCCCTGGGACGCTACGGTTTCACCCGGGGGCAGGGACTCTACACGGATATGAATGCCATCCGCCGGGATGAGGACACGGACAACATCCATTCCATCTATGTGGACCAGTGGGACTGGGAGCGGGTGATCGACAAGGCGGACCGCAATCGGAGCTTCCTGCACAAAATCGTTAAAAACGTCTATGAGGCCCTGCATGTGACAGAGAAGTATGTGGCCAACAAGTATGACTATGTGGACTGCATCCTGCCCGATGACATCAGCTTCATCAGCACCCAGGAATTAGAGGATATGTATCCGGACTGCACGCCGAAGGAACGGGAATACCGGATCGCCAAGCTCCGGGGGGCGGTCTTCATCGAGCAGATTGGCGACAAGTTAAGGGGCGGGGACAGGCACGACGGCAGGGCTCCCGACTATGATGACTGGAGTCTGAACGGAGACATTATTGTCTACTATCCCGTCCTCGATATCGCCCTGGAACTAAGCTCCATGGGTATCCGCGTCGATGAGGAGGCGCTTCTGAGTCAGCTTGCCAAGGCGGGCTGTCCCGAGCGGGCAGACCTTCCCTTCCAGAAGTCCATTATAGAGAGGAAACTTCCCTATACGGTCGGCGGAGGAATCGGCCAGTCCAGGATCTGCATGTTCTTCCTGCGCAAATGCCACATCGGCGAGGTCCAGGTCTCCATCTGGCCGGAGGAGGACTTAAAGCTCGCGGCGGATCGGGGCGTCACCCTTCTCTGATGAACAGGAGATGGGACCGAAAGAAGAATCGATTGAATTTCATAAAGTAGCGTGCTAAAATCTCAGTAGTTGCCTAAAAGGCGGCTGCTGGGATTATTTATAGGGGCAAAGAGCCTGACAGATAGGATCGGGGACAGCAATGATTAAGAAAATGAGAGATGAGAACATGGACCGGCTCATGGACGGGATCCTGACCTTAAAGAACAGAGAAGAGGCCTATCTCTTCTTCGAGGACCTGTGCACGGCCAACGAGATGGTGTCCTTGAGCCAACGCTTCGAGGTCGCCGGCATGTTGCGGAAGAATTACACCTATATGGACATCGCAGAGCGGACCGGGGCCTCAACGGCGACCATCAGCAGGGTCAACCGGGCCCTCATCTACGGGGATGGAGGCTATAACGCCGTATTAAAGCGGGTCAGCTCGGACTCATGACGGCCGTATGGCGGCGGTGGAGGAAGCAGGGGCAGGGATGATGCCCCACGGAGAAAAGATGTCAAGATCGCTTGAATTATTAAATGAACAGCAGAGAGACGGAGTCCTTGCAAGTGAGGGCCCCGTCCTTATTTTGGCCGGCGCCGGATCCGGCAAGACCCGGGTTCTGACGCACCGGGTGGCCTATCTGATTGAGGAGAAGGGGGTGGCCCCCTATCGGATCATGGCGATCACCTTCACCAACAAGGCGGCCGGGGAGATGCGGGAGAGGATCAACCGCCTTGCGGGCTTCGGCGGAGAAGCGGTGTGGGTGGCGACCTTTCACGCCTCCTGTGTCAAGATCCTCCGCCGTTTTGCAGACCGGATCGGCTATGACGGCCGCTTTAGCATCTATGACGGGGATGACCAGAAGACCCTGATGAAGGATATCTGCAAGCGGCTGGATATTGACACCAAGATCCACAAGGAGCGGTCCTTTCTGTCCGTGATCAGCCGGGCCAAGGAGAATCTGATCGGGCCGGAGGACTTCCTGCAGGGGGCGGCCGGGGACTTCAACCGAACCCGCCAGGGCCAGGTCTACCGGGAGTACCAGGCCAGGCTCCTGGCCAATGACGCCATGGACTTCGATGACCTGATCATGAAGACAGTGGAGCTCCTGCGCAGGGATCCCGAGGTCAGAGACTACTACCAGAGACGTTTTCAGTACATTATGGTGGACGAGTATCAGGACACGAATACAGCCCAGTTCGAGCTGGTCCGACTGCTGGCGGACGGCCACCGCAACATCTGCGTGGTCGGGGACGATGACCAGTCCATCTACAAGTTCCGGGGGGCGAATATCTATAATATCCTCCACTTCGAGGAGCACTATCCGGACGCCAGGGTGATCAAGCTGGAACAGAACTACCGGTCCAGCCAGAACATTCTGACGGCGGCCAACGGGGTGATCGCCAACAATGTCGGCAGAAAGGACAAGGCCCTGTGGACCGACTCGGGCGCCGGAGAGAGGATCGTCCTGAGGCAGTTCGATACGGCCTATGAGGAGGCGGAGTATGTGGCTGACCGGATCCGTGCCGCCGTCCGCCGCGGCGACTGCTCCTATAAGGACTGCGCCATTCTCTACCGAACGAATGCCCAGTCTCGCCTTCTGGAGGAGAAGCTGGTTGTCGACAATATTCCGTACAAGATCTTCGGCGGGGTCAACTTCTATGCCCGCCGGGAGGTCAAGGACCTGATCAGTTACCTCAAGGTCATCGACAATGCCAGGGACGACCTGGCAGTCCGCAGGGTTATCAATGTCCCTAGGCGGGGGATCGGGGCCGGCTCCATGGACCGGATCCAGGCCTATGCCAATGCCAAGAGGATTGACTTCTATGAGGCCATGACCCAAGCGGACCGGATCCCGGGCTTGGCCCGGGCGGGGGCAGGGATTCGGGACTTCGTCTCCCTGATCGACCAGTCCAGACAGGTCTTAGACCAGGAGGGCATAAGCCGGTGCCTCCTTGATCTCATAGACCGGACCGGCTATGTGGAGGGACTTAAGGCCGAGGGGACCGATGAGGCCAAGTCCAGGATCGAGAACATCGATGAGCTTATGAATAAACTCATTCTCTATGAGCAGGAGACAGAGGAGGCAAGCCTTCATGATTTCCTGGAGCAGGTCGCCCTGGTCGCCGACATCGACAGCTTGGACGAATCCGCAGATTATGTGGCTCTGATGACTCTGCACGCGGCCAAGGGGCTGGAGTTTGCCAGGGTCTTTCTGGTGGGCATGGAGGACGGGCTCTTTCCAAGCTTTATGTCAATTACGGCGGACAATTCCGAGGAGGAGATCGAGGAGGAGCGCCGCCTGGCCTATGTCGGGATCACCAGGGCCAAGGAGCAGCTGACCATTACGGCGGCCCGGATGCGCATGGTGCGGGGGCAGATGCAGTATGCCGCGATCAGCCGCTTCGTCGAGGAGATCCCCCCGGAGGTCCTCGACGGAAGTCTGCCCGGAAAGCGGGCTGATTTCTTCACGGAAGAGGACCATGAACCGGGCCCCCGCTATGGATCCAAAGCCTATGCCGGCCCGGGCGGGGGAGGAATTCACAAGAAGACTTCCGCCCAGAAATATGCGGCGGCGGCCAGGGGCATTGGCAGCGGCGGGAAGGAAGCGCTCGACTACCGGGTCGGAGACAGGGTGTCACATGTGAAGTTTGGAGAAGGAGAGGTCACTTCTATTGTGGAGGGGGGACGAGACTATGAAGTGACCGTCGATTTCGACCGGGCCGGAACCAAGAAGATGTTCGCTGCATTCGCGAAACTGGTCAAGCTATGACAGAGATCCCAACAAATTGATCGGAAGTATCTTGCTTTGGCGGGCAATGTGATATAATCAGAGACATGTAGAAGTTGTGCATGCATACAGGAGGTATGGCGCTATGAAGAAGGCATTTAAGACTCTGTTTGGTTTGACCGCAGTAGCAGCTCTCGTTGCCGGTGTCGGTTATGCAGTGTATAAGTATTTTAAGCCCGATTACGAGGAAGAGTTCATGGATGACATCGACGATGCCTTCGATGACGATGATTTCTTCGAGGATGAGGATGAAGGGGAGTTCACAGCCAAGGTTGATGAGGCCAAGCAGGCAGCAGAGACCGAGCTCAAGGATGAGAGCAGCTTCGCGGACTGAAGGGCTTGAATATCTCTATGCCCGGGGAACCCGGGCGCATGTGATATGGTTGAGTGAAGGATTTCCGATCCGTGGGATGGGAAATCCTTTTCTGCTGTCCGCTTTGTCATAGGCCAAAGCGGACAGATTAGGGCCAAGCGGACAGATTAGGCCCAAGCGGGCAGATTAGGCCCAAGCGGACAGAGGAAAGGGGGCTTGCTGAAGTGATAAATGCAAAAACAGTCCTTATCGGCAGTTTTGTACTCCTGGGTATTTTTTATATTCTGGTCTATCTATTTATGCTCCGTTTCTTGCGGCAAAAGAGGGCAGACGGAACAAGAGCGATCGATGATGCCGTTAATGAGCAGACCAAGACCGGAAAGCCGACCATCGAGGAGATATTGATCTACGGCAGTCTGATCGTGATCGGAGGATTTCTGATCTATAACCTGGTCCATGAGGGCGGAGTCAATGTCGGCCTGATCGGCAGACTGATTGCCATTCCGATCGCCACTTCCATCTTCAATGCGAGGCGGCGGACCGGCCGGTCTATGATGGCCATTATGGCCGCTTTCCTCGCGGCACTCTATCTGATGCTCCTCTATTTCATGATTGGTCTGCCGCCCAAGGCCCCCAGCCTGGTGGTCGATCAGACGCCGATCGTTATGAATCAGACGAGTGCGGAAGATCTCCACCGGGAGGGG
Source organism: Shuttleworthella sp. (assembly GCF_057251025.1). NCBI lineage: Bacteria > Bacillati > Bacillota > Clostridia > Lachnospirales > Lachnospiraceae > Shuttleworthella > Shuttleworthella sp. The sequence continues at coordinate 22,418 of NZ_DBHIDN010000004.1, read as the reverse complement.
TATGAGGTCTACCTGAGGCGGGAGGAGGCCGGCTATGCTAAGTATGATGATTACCTGTCCAGCGGAGATTATCAGAGATACAGTTGGGATCGGAGCAGAAAGGTCATAAAGGGCTTTGAGTCAAGAAATATTGATTCCGGCTATCCGCCTTATATCCTGGTCAAGGACGGACATGTGATCGGGAATCTCATCCTCTATGCGGGACAGAAGGAAGACAAGCTGATAGAGGACAGCAAGGTAATCGGTTTCGGTATCGAGGAGCAGGGAAGTCAAGTGAACCGGGAGAGGGGAACTAAGGTCACGCTTGAGGGGATCGACCTGATGAAGCCCCTTGATTCGATGGAAATCTCCCACATTTTCAAGAAGAAGCTTTGGCTTCGTCCCACGAATGGGAGCAAGGCGGATGTCACAAGCCTGGTCTATGGAATCCATTGGAATTCCCGCTCCGACCACGTCTTCTGGGATGGTTTCTACAGCTATATCCGTTTTGACGAAAATGATCTTATGACAAGTTTTGAGCTTTTGACCGATCCGGTCAGGGACTATCAGCATTAGGGGTGATGTGTGCCGGAGCGTGTCCTGTTGATAGGGAAGCAGATGTATGAGGAGTACGCCGTGAAGAGGGGACAGATCGTTGATGGAATGGTAAGGAGCCTTGACTTCCCGAACAGGGGCCTTGTTGAGGTGGAGGAATCCCGGGAGGCCATCGCGCAGGGGGCAGACCCCACCCGGCTTGTCGCAGTGAAGAATGTTCTCCCGGGGCAGAGGGTCCGCCTCCGTCTCAAGAGGACCGGGCGCGGCAGGAGTCAGGGAAGCCTCATGGAAATTCTGGCAAAGGCCCCCAATGAGCTTCAGGAGGCGGCCTGCCCCCATTTTGCGGACTGCGGCGGCTGCGCTTACCAGAATCTGGCCTATGAAGATCAACTGACCTTAAAGGAGGAACAGGTCCGCCGCCTCATGAAGCCGGTTCTGGGCGAGGAATTCGACCGGGTCTTCGAGGGGGTGACGGCCTCTCCTATGCGGGAGGAATACCGCAACAAGATGGAGTTCTCCTTCGGTGACCGGGAGAAGGGGGGGAGTCTCGCGCTCGGAATGCACAGGCGGTCCTCCTTCTATGATATTGTTCCCGTAGATCAGTGCCGCATTATCAATCAGGACATGCGGGATGTCCTGCGCCTGACCCTAGACTTCTTTCGCGAGAGGAAGATGAGCTTCTACCACAAGCTGCGCCATGAGGGATATCTGCGTCACCTGCTGGTTCGCCGCAGCCAAAGGGACGGGAGTCTCATGGCAGACCTTGTGACTTCCGGCAACCGGGTCGACCGGGAGGGAGAGCCCTTCACAGAGGGGGAGGAGAGGCGCCTGCTCGATGACTGGAAGCAGGCCCTGCTCGAACACGCGTGGGAGGGGGAACTGACAGGTCTCCTCCATACCAGAAATGACTCTCCGGCGGATGTGATTGAAGATCAGGGGACGGACATTCTCTACGGGAGTGATCTTCTGACGGAGGAGATTCTAGGTCTTCGGTTCGACATCACCCCCTTTTCCTTCTTTCAGACCAACTCCTCAGGGGCCGAGGTCCTCTACGAGACAGCAAGAGGGTTCATCCGAGGGGCCGCAACCGGGCAGGGAGATGGAAGCGGACTGGAAGCAATCCGGGGGAAAAACGTCTTCGACCTATACTCCGGGACAGGGACCATCGCCCAGATCCTGGCTCCCGCAGCCGGCCATGTGGTCGGCGTTGAAATCGTTGAAGAGGCGGTCGGAGCGGCCAGAAGCAATGCCGAGAAAAACGGTCTTCATAACTGTGACTTCATCGCGGGCGATGTGCTCAAGGTCCTTGACGACATTGCGGTTAAGCCGGACTTCATCGTATTGGATCCGCCGCGAGACGGAATCCATCCCAAGGCTCTTACTAAGATCATCGACTACGGGGCTCCAGCCATGGTCTATATCTCATGCAAACCGACCAGCCTGGCCAGGGACTTGGAAGTCCTGATCGCCAGAGGCTATCGGGTCGATCGGATGCGGTGTGTGGATATGTTTCCGGGCACGGTGCATGTGGAGACAGTAGCATTATTGTCCAAACTTGATGTCGATAAACATATAGATGTTGAAATTAAGCTTGATGAGCTTGATTTGACAAGTGCTGAAAGTAAAGCGTCTTATGCACAAATTAAGGAATATATATTAGAAAAATTTGATTTAAAGGTTTCGACACTCTATATTGCACAGATTAAAAAGAAGTGTGGAATTGTACTGAGGGAGCATTATAATAAATCGAAAAAAGGGAAACAATTTATTCCACAATGCACACCGGAAAAAGAGGAAGCTATCATGGATGCTTTAAGGCATTTTAAAATGATTTAATAGAAATGGAGGGTATTTATGAGATGGATAATAAAAATAATCTTGTTTCCAATTAGCCTATCGCTAAGTATTCTCACTGCATTTCTTGCATTTTTACTTGCCATAGGAACAACGATATTATATTTGCTTATGTTTATGTGTGTCGTTGTTGGGGTTGTATCATTGTTTCAAAAGAACTTTGCAATAGGCATTGAAGCGTTGATATTGGGTTTCTTGTTAAGTCCTTACGGAATACCGATGATTGGAGCGGCAATCATAGCTTTTATACAAGGAATCAATGAAGCCATAAAATCAATCTAAAAAATTTCATAAAAATAGTTATGGGAGGCGATAGAAAAAACTATCGTCTTTTTCTTTGCGAAAAATCAAGGAAGGGAGTGTTATAATATTTCATATCTAATTAATAAAAAGATGGAGGGAAATGGATGTATGAATTTTTAAGAAATATAGATGTAGCGACATGGATTCCAATTGTGATTTCTATTATATCGTTGATATATACAATTATAAGCAATTATTGTTCTGGTAAACGCTTAAAGCAAGCTGAAAAAATTAATGAAGAAAATTATAATTGGAAGAAAAATTTTGATATATACAAAGAAGAAAATAGACAAAAAGATATTTTAATTCAAAATTTGTTATCTGAACAGAATACCCGAGCGTCAATTATTCCATATTTCAATGTAGTGTTAAAGGACAATAGAATTAAAAAAGAAGAGAATAGCTTGATTTTAGAAATAGGTTTCATGAATATAGGAAAAGAAAGTGCGACAAATATACAGCTATCACCGAAATTTCCAGATAAAGGATTGCAAGGATATTTTGATAGTGAAGGGTATCCTAAGAAACAGTATTATATTTATGAATATTTAAGTCAGTATTATGCAGCTGCAAGAGAAGAGGTTACATTCAAAATTAAGGTGGATTTAAAAAATGGAGAAAAAATTAATGATTTTTTGAAATTCAAAATCAAGTATTATGACCTAATAGGGAATGAGTATGAACAGGAATTTAGGTTTGGATTTTATATGTTAGACTGTATTGCATATAATTTGGACAATAGCTCATATAAACCTATATTATTAAAAAAGTAAAATATTTAGAGATGATAGAAAATAAAAAACTCTATCGTCTTTTATTTTACCCAAAATCAGGAGGAAAGATGATAAGGATAAGAAATCCCACTTGACAGGTAGGAAAAATTTAATATCGAGGCTTAGAAAACGATTGAAAACTTAAACTTTCAGTCGCTTTTTTTATTGAAATGAAAAGGAGAAATTAAAAATATGAAGCAGGAAATGATGAACATCAATGCCAACTTGGTTGCAGAGCCTACTTTCTCAAGTTTTGAAAAAGACGGAGAAACGGTAGAAGTTGTTAATTTTGCATTTGTAAAGAAGTACGGGAAAGGCAAGGAATATATCAACTGTGCCGCTTACGGTGAGAAGGTGGAAACAGCGAAAGACTTTGAAAAAGGCGATCTCATTCATATCTTTGGATATTTTAAAGATCGTGAAAAAGACGGTAAGACTTACAAAAACTTTGTAGTGAAGTCATACAACAAAATTGAAAAGAAAGAAAACAAGGAGGAAGAATAAAATGGAATTTTTTACACAGGCAGTAGATGTACTGAAAGTATTGGTAATGGCGGTAGGAGCAGGACTCGGTGCGTGGGGCGTGATCAACCTGATGGAAGGTTACGGTATGCATGGTAAGCTGATTTTACAGCTGCACGGTAACGAGTTTTTTCACCGCACGGTGAGCAGTTTTTGCGTTGTACGGTAAGGATTTCTTTCATTGCGTGGTAAGCACTTTTTTATATCAGGTGGTAAGCAGATTTTTATCGACGCGGTAAGGACTTTTTTCCTGTGCAGCAAGTAAAACAGGAGGAGCATCGCCGACTCACGTATACTTTTCTCAAGGCATACGAGAGGAGGAACAACCGATGCTGACAAAAGTCATGATGCAGGAAATACAGGATCTCAAGCTCCGCGGTTACACAAAGAGCCAGATCCCCGGCTACTACGAGGCACAGGGAATCAAGCCTCCCTCGGCCCCGACAATCAGCAAGTACTATGACATGGATGTCGTTCCCGACAATCCCGGTGAGAAACTCGAAAAGCCCAAGGCTTTTGATGTCGAGCCGTTTCGGTCCGTGATCATCGAGGTACTGCGCAACAACGAGAAGAACAAGAGCCTGTGTATCAGCTCGGTCTATGACGTTCTCGAAGAGAAGTTCATAGAGAACGGTGAGTTCACCGCGCTTCCGGGCAATCCGCAGACGCTGCGCAACTACGTCCACTATCTCAAGGACAACGGCATTGTTGCCGAAGTCCCGAAGAACCAGCGGATCTACGACAACGTCTTTGATACCGCACCCGGTGAACAGATGCTCATCGACTTTGGCGAGCTGAAGATCGACAGCGGACTGAGGATCTACTTCATCTGATGCTGTATAAATAAAGTTGACATCTTATTCTCAAGGATTTCACCATAATTAAGAGAATAAGGAGGCGTTTACAGTGGCAACGAACAGACAGTACGATCAGGAGTACAAAATCCAGGCAGTTAAGCTGGCAAAAGAAATTGGCCAGGCAAAAGCTGCACGTGAACTAGGCATCCCCAAAAACACGCTCTATACATGGATACGCGCTAATAGGCTCGGAAATCTGGATCTTGGAGCGGGATCCCAGACCCCCAAAAGTGCTATGACCCTGAATGAGGAGCTGATCACCTTACGTAAGCAGGTCAAAGATCAGGATAAGGAAATTCGTCGTCTTAAAGAAGAAAACGAGTTCCTGGAGGAAGCCAGCGCTTTTTTCGCCGCGAGCCGTCTGAAGTCAGCAAAAATGAAAGGCTGAAATATATCGCTGTTAAGACAGAAGACGGCATGATGAAAGGGAAACTTACATTCTACTGTCGGATGCTCCATGTGAGCCGCCAGGCATTCTATAAATACCTGCAACGTAAGGATCGGCCTTGGAAATATCAGAAGCTGGCCGATGCTATGCGGGATATCCTAAAGGAAGATGAATGTAATGATACCTATGGTCGTTCCAGGATGCGTGATGCTCTTCTGCAGAAGAAGCCGAAGGATGTCGATATCCCGAGTGAGCGGACCGTCTATCGAGTAATGGAAGAAATTGGTATCAGTCATCGTCCAAAGCGTAAGCCAAATGGAATAACGAAAGCCGACAAGGCTGCTCGTAAATCGGATGATCTGCTCAAGCGGGATTTCAGGTCAACAGAGCCACTGACAAAATGTGTTACGGACATAACCGAAATCAAGGCGAGTGATGGGAAACTCTATGTTTCTGCTATGTTTGACTGCTTCGATCTGGCTGTCTTAGGATTGGCAATGGCTACCAACATGAAGGCCCCGTTGTGTGCCCGAACCCTGAGGAATGCTCATAAGGCTTACCCGGAGATCGAAGGTGCGATCTGCCATAGCGATCGCGGAGTACAGTACACCAGTGATTGCTACCGTAGAGCCGTCCAGGACTGCCATATAACACAGAGCATGAACAGTGATGGTGGCCGTTGCCATGATAATGCTCGTTGTGAGAGCATGTGGGCGAGAATGAAATCTGAACTCTTATATGATCGCTATGACACCGAGAAGATGACTGTAACTGAGCTAAAAGAGCTTATCTGGCGTTACTACATGAGCTACTGGAATAACCGTCGAATCTGTTCCGCAAATGATGGCCTTCCACCCATGGTCAAGAGACAACAATACTATTCATCTTTACAGGAAGCAGCTTAGGGTTGTAAATCCTTGAGGAAAATCTGTCAACCATTATTGACAATATCAATCTGTCTGCTGCTCCGGTACAGCCGTTACCTTGTCGTATACGCGCAGGATCACAAGTACAACGCAGAAGAAGCATGCAAGGCACTCTACCGGTCCTTCTGCAAGCTCGGCGGCCGCCCGTCAGTGCTAGTCATCGATCAGGATGCCGTGTTCGTTGCGACAGAGACCTACGGTGAGGTCGTCAAGACCAGAACCTTCGAGGACTTCTGCACAGAACAGGATCTGAAGCTGTGGGTCTGCCACAAGGCGGATCCGGAATCCAAGGGTCCGATTGAGAATTCTGTAGGATTCGTGAAGAAAAACTTCTTCAGTGCAAGAAACCTGGAAACCATCGATGATGTCTGGCGCTCACTGCCGGGATGGCAGGAACGCAAGAACAAACGGGTACATCAGGCAACGTACTGTGTTCCGGCAGAGGTGTTCCGCGAAGTTGAGCTACCCTCTCTCAGAGAACTGATTCCTTCGTTCTACGAGAGCTCACCGAATTCCTTTGTGGAAGTACAGCTGAACGGTTATCCATTCATCAAGTACCGATCCAACAAGTATTCCATGCCGTAGGACTGCTGTTTCCATTCCGTGTTCTACAAGGTTGTCGGAAACAGGATGCATGTCTATGACGAATCCAGAAGATTTGTCTGCACGCATACGCTGTCGGAGTGCCGTGGCACGACAGTTCAGCTCAAAGAGCACAGGCATCAGTCGACGGACAAGTGGATTCCGATCGTCGAACGTATGCGAAAGAAATGGAACTGTATCGACTTCCAGCACTTCGTCAACGGTGTCAAGAAAGAGAACCCCCGTTACCTCGTGGAGCAGTTCTCGGCGATCGAACGGTTCCTGGACGAACAGTCGCCTGACCGCGCCACGGTTGCCGTCGTTATGAAGATCTGCTGTGAGAAGTACCGTTATCAGTTCTCACAGTTCAAGGTTGTCTATACTGCCGTAGAAAAGGGTCAGATCAGCGGCAACAGGTTCACGTGCAGCGATGTTCAGAAACAGGATCTGAGCGTGTATCAGAAGGCATTTGAGGCCAGATGCACTTCCTCCAGAGAAGAGGCCCTGGTATGAAACGTCAGATCGTCAGAAACCTGGATACGGATCATATCCCTCTTGACCGGCTGAGCGCGCTGCTTCAGACGTTTGCGCTGAAACACGCGGCTAGAAAACTGCCTGAGATACTGGAGTGCGCCGAATTGAATCAGCTGTCCTACCGCGCATTCCTTCTCGATCTTCTGGAAACAGAGGTCAGGGGAAGAAATGAACGGCGCAGAAAGAGAAACCTCTCTGCTGCTCACTTCCCGCCGGATCCTAAGCCTGTCGAGCTGTTCGATCCGCTGGAGCTGGAATCTGGAATCAGCGAGAGCCAGGTCCGGCAGCTCAGGGAACTGAACTGGATAGACACCAATGCAAACATCGTTCTTGCGGGCCCTCCGGGGCTCGGCAAGACCATGCTGGCAGTGGGCCTCGGCATGGAGGCGATCAACAGCGGCTACACGGTATGCTTTGAGAGGATGTCCAACTTTGTGAAGATCCTCGACAATGCTGATACCGAGCGCAGTGCAGGCTTCCGGCTGAAGAACATCAAGAAGGCACAGTTAGTCATCATCGATGAGATCGGATACACACCGATCAGCAGAGCACAGGCCAACAGGTTCTTTACCTTCATCAGTGATACATACGAGACGACATCGATCATCTTTACCACCAACAAGGAGATCACCGAGTGGGCCGAGATGATGGGTGATCCGGTTCTTACCACAGCCATGCTGGACAGAATCCTTCACCACGCAGCATGCTTCTCACTGAGAGGACAGTCCTACCGTCTGAAGCATCCGGAGATGTTTACCACATGATATAAAGTTTTCAAGATACCGGCGGAAGGAGTTACCTTACCTAAAAAACTCCTTACCGTTATGTAAAAAAGTGCTTACCGCCTGACATAAAAATCTGCTTACCACAGTGGTGTAAGAACTCATTACCGAGGAACATAAAAAGCTGCTTACCATACCACCTAAAAAAGTGGTTGACATTCACAGATAATTCGAGAGCTTTGTTACCGTGCTGCTGATACTGCTTCCGGACTGTACGGCAAGGTTCAGCATTTCCAGCATGTCGGGCATCCGGATATATTTTGTCCTGTGAAGATGGCGACAGGATTCCTTTCCGATCGCGCAGGCAAGATGGGTCTTCCCGGAACCGGTGAAACCATTGATGATCAGGTTCGTCCGGCTGGTGATAAAGCTGCACGAACCAAGCCCAAGGATCGCGTTCCGGTTCAGGCCGCGTCCTTCGTAATATATGGTGTTGATATCGGCGTTTGGATATCTCAGCTTTGCGCAGCGCATCAGCCTTTTGGCGCGGTCGTTATTCTTTGCCGTATAGCATTCGTCGATCAGCAGGTTCAGACGGTCATCAAAGCTCATGCCAAGGTAGGAATCCCGGTTCGTCTCTTGGTTGTCGAGTGCTTCGATCATCGGTTCGAGCTGCATTTCGCGGAGTTTGCGTCTGGATTCATCACTGATCATCGTGATCACCTCCTCCGTAGTAGCTGCCCCCACGGACAAAGGCGCCCTGATCGATGTTTTCTGAATCCAGTGCCCCCGGATGGGCCGGGATGTCCTTCCGCTGACGGAGCATAATGTCTTGATTGCTTGCCAGAATCGCCTTAAGATACTTGTAACGGGGCGATGTGGTATTGGTGAGCGCGATCTGGCACGCATCTTCGAAACGCTGATTCGAGTAATGGCTGCTTAGATGGAGCACGGACAATGCCGCATTATAGCCCTGTTCTTTTACTTTTACGCTGCGGAAGATCCGGTCAATCACCTCCCTGGTGTATGGACCGATCGTGGATGCCCAGGCACACATGCGCTCCTGATCCATTTCCGGTCGGTTGAATTCGTCCGGCATATCCGAAGCGCGGGTAGAATACCGGTTCTCCACATAGTCCGGGAACTTCGGATGGGACGCGATCCGCTGATGGTCAAAGAAGATCTCGACCGTCGTCTCGGTATATCTGACGTCGACCTTCTTGCCGCGGTAGATATACGGCACCGAGTACCAGTTCTTCAGCAGGGAGATATGGCAGTTCGGATAGACCTTGCGGTCCGGAACGAGCGTCGTTATCTCATAAGGGACTGCCGGAAGCGGACGCAGATATCTCCGTTCCTCTTCCAGAACGGAAGAACGGCTCCCCATCCGTTTCTGGAACGGCTGGTCATTGTAACGTTTTACGGCTTCCTTGATCGCTTCCTGCAGGAATGGCACGTTATAGAAAGTGCGGTGGCGGAATGCCGCGATCACTGTGGTCGCGATGTTTCCGACGGTGTTCTCCACGGATGCCTTCTGCTTTGGCTTCCGGACGGCTGCAGGCATGATCGCAGTCATGTAATGGAGGCCGAACATCTCGTAAGCGTCCGTAAGTATGACCTCGCCTTCCTTTGGATGCTTTACGACGCCGGTCTTCAGGTTGTCACAGATCGTGCGTGTCGGTACGCCGCCGAAAGCTTCATACATATGGACATGGCACCGGAGCCAGGTGTCCATCTTCATGTTCAGCGTCGCCTCAACGTACGCGTAGCGGCTGTAGGTAAGACACCCGACAAAGAGATAGACCTTGAGAGCCTCCCCGGTATAGCGGTTCACGACCTTCATGGTCGGACCGCTCCAGTCTACCTCGCAGCGTTCGCCGGGCTTATGTTCTAGATGATTGGAAATGTCGTGGGTCTGGCAGTACTTCCCATAGTCGTCGAAGAACTTTGTCTTCCCGACAGAAATGGTGCCATGTTCGCGGCACTTGTCCCTGTAGTCTTTCCAGAGGGTCATCATAGTGACGCCGACCTGCTTTAGGTCTTCGCTGACAGCATCATAATCTGGAAGTTCATAGATGTCCTCGGAGAGAAGGTTGTCAGGGAAGAACATTTTGTATACAGCGGTATCATCCATTCCCTGGATGTCCGCATAGGTGATGTTCTTCTCCCGTGCGACCGCCAGCACCTTGCTGATGGAGCTTTTCGACATGTGTCGGCTTGAAGCGATGTCGTCCTGCGACATACCGCTGTTGTGCAGCTGCAAGATCAGCCGCACCTGGATCCGTTTGGCCATAGTAGAGGCCTCCTTTCGTAGAAGCGGGACTATTTCCCATCCCAAATTCTACTCCGGATCAAGGCCTGGTACATATGTGCGGAATGCCGGTACTACTGCGCGGATTAACTTAAAAAATCCGAGAGTACGCTGTTGCGGGCCGCGGTATCATCATGCGGAAAAACGGTACCATGAGGCCGGAATATTCAAGAGGGTTGTAACTACAGAACTATTGTTAGAAGCGTTTTTCGAGGTGTTGAGACTATGGAACTATTGTTTTGCTGGTTTAGAGGGTGTGTAACAAGGGAACTGTTGACGGTGCAATCAATTTTTATAAGTTAGAATTATTTTTGGATGGAATTTATCAAGATGAAAATGTTGCGTGATTGATACAAGGATTTTTGCCTACAAGCGTCAGAGTCACCTCTCACATGTAGGTGTAGGGTGTGCGGTTGTGGACGATAATAGTTTTCGCAAGTTTTGCGATGTTTTATTGAAAATAAAGACAAACAGGAATATAATGTTAGCGTAATCTAACTGAAGAAAGAGGGGAAATATGGCTGTTTCGTATAACAAATTATGGAAAATTCTTATCGACAGAAAGATGAGCAGAGCGGAGCTTAGAAAGGCGGCTGAAATTGCTCCGAATACTATGACAAAAATGCGCAGAGATGAATCTGTTCATCTACATATTCTTGAGAGAATATGTGAGGTACTTGACTGTAATTTCAGCGATATTGTTGATTACATAAAATAAAAATGCTTACAGGCTCAAGGCTGCTCTTTGAAAAAAAGTAAATGACTTATGAGGAGTTGATTTAAATGAAGTATAAAAGTTTCTACTTTAAATTTTTGACCTTTTTCTTAAAAAAACCTATGATTAGAAAATTTGGAGAAAAGGCAACAAGAGAAAGCTTGAAAAAGGCAAAGCCCGTATACAGAGAAATGATAGAGAAAACGGAAGACATCGGTCAGGACAATCCTATGGCAGGAAATATTTACATGGGCTATGTGTTTATGGCCATTTGCAGAGCCGGTAATTTTAACCCCGATGATTTTATCGATGTCACAGCGGATTTTATGAACGGGAAAATCATAAAAAGGCTTACAAGCGGTTTAAATTTGAATAAAACGGAGGATCTTAAAAAGTTTGCCTGTCTTATGCATAAAATGCAGGAATGGGCGGACAGTCACCCGGAATACAAAAATAAGACGTGGGATTTTCATTTCGATGAAACGCTTCACAAAGATGGCTTTTATTATTACTTTACAAGGTGTCCCATGAATACATTTGCAAGAGAAAATGGTTATCTCGATGTGCTTCCGGTTGCTTGTAATACGGATTATCTATCATGTGCTGCGAGAAAGGGCGTGCTTCATCGAGAGCAGACGCTGGCATCAGGCGGAGATATCTGTGATTATTGGATTGTAGGGGATCAGAACAAGAATCCCCGCTGAAACCTTCTCCTCAATCTGGTGATCTTATGCAGAAGCCGTGACCAAAAGATAGATAAAAAGCGAGGAAACAGATAAAAAAGACGGCCTCGAAGAGCCGCCTAAAAAAGATCTGAATGTGTGCCGGTGCGAAATAGAAATAATTCAAGAAGATTATCATCGATGCGATAGATGAGAAGCCAGTCCGGTTCAATGTGACATTCACGGAATCCCTTGTGATCTCCGGTCAGATTATGGTCGCGATATCTATCTTCAAGCGACTGTTTTTCTGCAAGCGTGTCTATGACTTCGCGTAGCTTATCTAATTTAAGGCCGCGTTTTCTGGCAAGCTTCAGGTCCTTCTTGAATTGGTTTGATATTACAATTTCAAGCTTCATCAAAGGCCTCATCCATTATTTCATCAAAAGAACTATACCGCTTGTAGCTGCCGGGATTCTTCCTCATTGCATCATACTCAGCAAGAGCAGCGATTGTTTCCGCATTCGGAGTCATACGCTTTACTTCGAACGGAATACCGTTATGAGATACAGCGCTCTTAAGGAACATGGTAATAGCGGAAGACATATTCAGACCGAGATCATTGAATAATGCTTCGGCATACTTTTTCAAATCAGTATCGACACGGACATTGATATTGGTTGTAGCCATTTAAATCACTCCTTTCGTTTGAGTATCTTTATTATAAGAAAGAGCGCAAGCAATGTCAACACAAAATAAAGATATGTTTTGCAAGCTACATTATAGCACGTTTCTGTTGAAAAATTCACATTTATGTGATATAATCATCTAGTGGCAAATGGAGGTTTTTATGTCAGTAAGTTATAAAAAACTACAACATCTAATGATTGAAAAAGAGATATCAAATGCTGAATTGATGCGCAGAGCAAATATCTCTGCAAACATCATATCGAAAATAAAAGAGGGAAAATACATTGCGCTTGATAAGGTAGAGAGTATCTGTAAAGCAATGGATTGCGGTCCGAGCGATATGATGGATTTTATAGAAAAGGATTAAGGAGATATCGCATGAAGGCAGGTAGAAACAAGACAATTGATATCAGTATTGAGGAGGGGCGTTGTTATTTGGAACGTTGTATTCATGTAACTGAATCAGCTTCTCTTGATCAGATAATAGATAAAACTATTGTTGGCGATACTTTTGAGATATTACCACTATTACCGGAAGGCTTTGTAGACTTACTTGTCGTTGATCCGCCTTACAATTTGGATAAGGATTTTCACGGTAACAAGTTTAAGAAAACTACTGATGATATGTATGAACAGTATACGGAAGCATGGATAAGCAAGGTTAACCCCCTGCTAAAGCCGAATGCTTCGGTATATGTTTGTTGTGATTGGGCTTCAAGTCCTGCAATTGGTACTGTTTTGAAGAGACATTTTCATATTCAGAACAGAATTACTTGGCAACGTGAAAAAGGCAGAGGTGCTTTGAGTAATTGGAAAAATGGTATGGAAGATATTTGGTTTGCAACAAACTCAAAGTCTTATACGTTCAATGTTGAGAGCGTTAAGGTAAGAAGAAAAGTTATTGCACCGTATAAGGTTGATGGCAAGCCGAAGGATTGGGAAGAAACCGCAGATGGTAATTTCAGAAACACTTATCCTTCAAATTTTTGGGACGATATATCTATCCCATATTGGTCTATGCCTGAGAATACTGCACATCCCACACAAAAGCCGGAAAAATTATTAGCAAAGCTGATTTTGGCAAGTTCAAATGCGGGTGATATAGTGTTAGATCCTTTTCTTGGATCCGGTTCAACATCTGTAACGGCAAAAAAGCTTGGAAGACACTATGTGGGAATTGAAGCGAATGAACAGTATTGTGTTTGGGCTGAAAAAAGAATTGAGATGGCAGACGTAGATTCTTCAATTCAAGGATATACGGATGGAGTATTTTGGGAAAGAAATACAAATGCCCTGCAGAAAAAAACACAGCCACAGCAATTGTCATTATGGGAGGCCGCCAATGTATAACAAAACTGTAGTTGATAGGTTAGTTGCCTATATAAAAAAACTTGATGGAATTGGCGATAAAAACAAGTTGGCTGATGCTGTTCAAAAGGAATTTTCATTGGTACAGGATCGCAAGGTGTATTATTGCACTGATTTTGCAATAAGATTTAGTAAGTCTGAAAGCAAAAGAATGAGCAATACGGTACTGTCACTATCTGCACTGCAAAAATACGATGATAAGCCGTTCTTGGTATGTATTGTTGCATCCACAGTGAATTATCTGCTACTTGCAAACAGTACATTTTTGCAGAAAATTAGCCATTCATCAAAGGAATTGCGGATTGATAATATCAAGGGTAGTTTTAATGGTGGAGACATTATGCTTGTTTACAATGACATGGAGAATGATCCAAGTTATTTTGATAGATTATATGCTTACCATTCCGGTCTTTCTTTTACAGATAACCTTGAAAGATTAGTGGCAAGTACGAACGATATTGTAGGAAGGGTTCCTAAATTCGAAGTTAATGATAGCAATAAGGGAACGATAATGTCTTCTGTCGATCGTGCTCAGAGCTTTATTACATCGGCAGATTATAAAGATCTGAAATCTGATCTTGATAGTCGTGTTAAACGCGTGCAAGGTGAAATTGCTATTGCTGCTTTTATTGATAATGTAAATCTGCGAGGGAGAGTGATAGAGTATTTGATAACCAATAATGGTTCATCCCTCAAAGACCAGATTATTGGTTCATTGCAGAATAAGAAACCATTACCGGAATTTAAGACAGAGGATAAATTGGGAGATTATTCAAAATCTTATCCGGACTATGATACAGAAACGGATATAAAAACAAAGGTATTGTTTTTGAATGGTAATCCCAAAGCATACAATATTGATAAGCTTCTTGAGTTTTTAGCAACCCAAAAATCTGTATATATGATTTATCTTCTTGGAGTAGATGATAAAGGTAATATTGTAGCAAGATTGTGTTCTGCTTTTGATCATAGATTGATAGATGGAACAAATGTACAACACCATTGGGCGGGTCGAAATACACGAGGAGTAACACAGTTTGTCGGGAATGCCTTAAAAGAGATTCTTGCGGATAATAGTGGAACAATAATAGATAAAAAGAAAGCCGAAGCATTCCTTGAGGAATTGATTAACAAGTAGAAAACAAAATAGCGAGTTTGCACCAACAGACGGTGGCGAATGATCTTGACACGTGGGGCAGATCAGAAAACAGGCATTCCAATGAAGTCATAAAGCAGAGGAAGTAACTGTAGATGCAATTACTAACAATCGACGAAATAATATCTTCAATAAGAAAAGAAACAGATGGACTTGATGCTGAAATAGCAGATGGAATTATTCTTAGCAAAAAGGAAATTCCTCCGTCTGAAATCGAGAAATTAAAATCTGAACTTGAAATAGAGTATTTAGATTCGGTATTTACAGAAAATATTTTAAGTTACAATTGGGGGAATTTCGGCTTTCTCAGCTACCAGTTTGGATATGGGGATGAAATGAGCCTCAACTGGCTAATTAACCGCAATCTGGAATATGAGGAGTATCCGGTTCTTCGCAAAAAGAACTTAATAATTATTGCAAACGGAGATCCCTATACTATTTTATTAGAACGTAAATCCGGGGAATATATGCATTCATAAGTGACATGAGTTATGAGGAGATAGTACCTATTGCTTCCGATTTTGTAGAATTTATAAGAGCGATGGGAACTGCTCAACATGCTGTATGGAAGCACACTGAAGAAGAGTTTGTGGAATTGATGGAACGCGAGGATTCTGACAGTAATCTTGCTTTTTGGAAAGAACTGGTGAGCGTGTACTAAGCGAAATATAAGGAGATACTATGGAGTTTATACTAGCTAAGGAAGGGATTCCTCAAAATATCGGCTGTGAAGGGGCGACTATTGCATACTCTGGTAGTGAAATAGAATTTCACTACCAGACAGTGCCTCCGCATGGCGATGAAATTTTTTCTGCAAAATTGCCACTTTTAGATGTTAAGCTTCCGTTTTGGATGTATGGAAGGAATCTGATATTTTTAGATGCTTACTATCTGCTTGCAGAAACGGTGGAGGAGCACACTTGGGATCCTATAACTAGCAGGCTTATCAATATACATACTGGGAAAAGTGCCAGTCTCGGTGGTTGGTATAATAATGTGAAAGTCAAGGAAAATGAAGTCGAATTAAAAAATGACTATACTGGGGAAACTATGGTGCTGAAAAATGTTGAGGGGCTGAGCTGGATTTAAAATAGTAAGAGATATCAAGGTTTATGAATATAATGCACAAGCACAAGGAGACTCCTACGACAACCATTATATTATTGCAGTTAGCATTGAGCAAAAAGCAGAGTATTATGAATGTGAGTCCTGTCATCACAGATACGTGCCGACCTATAGAGAGGTGATCTTAGCTCCGCATAGAGGTAGAGACAGATATATGAGATGCCCAAAGTGCGGTGGCGTTGCTGGCAGAAGAAAGTGTTAACCGATGAAGATTCAGAGCTATAAACCGCGATAGCACATATTGCAATAATCAATAAGCACAGAGGATATCACATGACCAAACAACAACTCATCGCCCTCTGGCAGGGCAAGTCATGGGAAAGATCACCAGCAGGAATATACTTTATAAGTCGCAAGTCCGATAAGGACTTGCACGTTAGCTTCTCCGGATACAGCGAAAGGGATGTAAAATCTATCCCAGACCCATTAATGAAAAGGCTAAGTGTCGAACTCACCGAGCTGGATCAGGAGGCACTGCGCCTGATAAATGGAAATTTTCCCGAAGAGGATATCGAAGGTATCTCGCTCACTGATATAATGTTCGATAAGAGTGGATGCTACGATGCATTTGCACTAGGATATTATGTAGGCGAATCTCCAGCAGGCGAACTGTATCTGCTAGTTAGCTTCAATGAGGAATTTGATGCCAACCCAGAAGTAATCTGCGAAGTGTACTAAAACGCAGCGACGGGACGTGTTAGATATATGCGGTTAATCGGTATCATTTCGTCGAAACCTATACTTAAATTACACACCATTACAGACCATTACAAACCACTGTACACTAAGAAAGGCGATATTATGAATGATAAAATAAAAGCTTTCATCGAAGATTTCAAGAAAATCGAGAATAAGGAGACCATAAAAATCAATTTAATCCCCGAAACCAAGACTTCGCTGACAGGCAGCAATGTTGCGGGCTGGTTTTATTTGCCGAAGACTGCGAACATCCCTACCACCGATAGGGGCGAACAGCTGATGTATTTGGCGCAGATAAACTGCGAGGAGCTACCAGAGAATAGTATCTACCCAGTTAAGGGCATCATGCAATTTTGGATATTTGGCGGAGACTATAATCTGGGCAACGACTATAGAAGGCCTACTTCAGATAGCAAGAAAAGGGTTATTTACTATCCAGAGATAGACGAGCATTTCTCTGAAGAGGAACTCAGAGAGATGTATGAACCACAGAAGGATAAGAAGGAAGACGAACTTATCACACCGATTAATGACGGTGCACCATTTGCCATGTCCTTTGAAAAAACTAGCCAGTGGACTATGCCGAACGATTTCAGATTTGAAGAGGTGTTCGTAGAGAAATGGAATCAGAACTTTCCGGGGAAGCAGATAGAAGAAATATACGAGATGTACGACATAGACGAAGAAGAGGTTGATGAGATTATGGAGGCACTCGATATCTCGAGTCACACGCAGATAGGGGGCTATGGTCATTTCACGCAGGAAGATCCACGCATGTACGACGACTTTGAGGATTACACCGAGTTACTGTTTCAGCTGGATTCCGAGTTCGGAACTGACGATTATTACATATTGTGGGGTGACTGTGGCGTAGGAAATTTCTTTGCGACAAAAGAGCAATTACGTAATTTAGATTTTACCGAGTGCCTGTATAGCTGGGACTGTTGCTAATATAATCAGTGCAAATCAGCAGATGTGCCAAAGCGCCTTTTGCTTATAAAAGAAATGACGGTGTTTACGTAATACCTATTACGGCTTTAAGACATTAATAGTTTTTGCTTTTATGCTACCGCGTACTTTTACGAGTTGCTTGTAAATTGTTTTTTGAGGGAGAATAGGGGGTATAGCCGTGAAATATTCCGAGACGGGTTTAGACCTTTATATCACAATTTTTGTATCTTTCCGATGAGCGAAACAATAAAGGCAGTGGCGCAAGATTTTCCGGGATATGAGGATGCTGATGGTGTTTTAATATACGGATACTGTGATAGAACGGCTGGTTTTACGCTGGAACTTTTATGTTGTGTTAAAAGAGTTGATGGTAGTCAGTTTGCACAAAAACAGACAACAAAGGAAACAAGAGGAATTATTCGTATCGGTTCTGTTGCTGACGAGGAATATTGATTTAATCTGTGAGGAATCATATGGATTTTATACACGACAGAACTAGTAACATTCTTTTCAGTCTTCATGATAGCAAGGTGAAAGAAATCAAATTTCACAACAAAACTTTGATGTTAAAAGTTGGTAAAATATATGAATTTGTTGATGGCGAAGAAAAATCATACCCAGGTGAAATATGTTTTAGAAATTGCGATGTGGACATGTGTGACGTATTGATATTTAACAAAACCTTGGGTGAAGGACGTTTTAACGGAAAGGCCATTGACTTACAGCAATTTATGGATGAATATGCAGACTCAGAATTTGAAATAATCACGGAAGGCTATTTTGGTAACACAACGACATATACAGGTTGGCTTTGGGTAGACGGAAAACCACCGGTATCGGCAATTATGTATATTTGGAATAGCGGAGATATGGTGTATCGTGTTAAAAAATAAATTATCAAAAAAGACAACAGGAGAAATTTGAACTTTCCGTTACTGCGAATGCTGAATCTGTAAATTTGAATTTTTGGAGGTGCAGGGTATGGCTTCAAGTAAAGAATATTTAGATTTCATTTTAGAACAATTATCCGAGTTGGAAGAAATAACATATAGATCAATGATGGGCGAATATATTGTTTATTATCGCGGAAAAATTGTTGGTGGAATTTATGATGATAGGCTTTTAGTGAAGCCTGTTAAATCTGCAATAGCATATATGCCAAATGCAAAGTATGAATTACCATATAATGGAGCAAAGGAAATGCTGTTGGTAGGTGATGTTGACAACAAAGAATTTTTAACCGGCTTATTCAACTCAATGTATGAGGAGTTACCTGCACCAAAACCAAAGAAATAATCAAATTAGATTTTTCCTTTATTCAGACATACAAACTGTTGACAATAAAGCTCCTATATAGTATGTTTTTATAAACTACTATATAGGAGCTTTTGCATGAAAACAAATGGAGGATTTCTTGTCACCAAAATAAAACAGCTTGGTGACCGGATTTTTGAGAAGATTCTCAGCGAAAAGAATATTGATGCGTTCAATGGAGCCCAGGGGCGCATTCTTTATGTGCTGTGGCAGGAGGATGGAATCTCGATCAGGTCACTCTCGGTCAAATGCGGATTAGCGATAACATCTCTTACGACGATGCTGGAAAGAATGGAACATCAAGGGCTGATAAGCCGTGTTCAGTCTGAAACGGACAAAAGGAAAACACTCCTGTTTCTGACTGAGAAAGCACATGCCTTAAAGGGCGAGTACGATTCTGTATCTGATGAGATGGGCAGCATTTACTACAAAGGTTTTTCAGAGGAAGAAATTACCCGGTTTGAGGAATGCCTCGACCGCATCAGAAAGAATCTTGAGGAGTGGCAGAAGTCATGAGTATTTGTATCAAAGATCAGATTCAGAACATGAATCTCGTCATCGGCTGCACAGTGAGGTGTGCATATTGCTATGCCCGCAACAATGTAAAGCGCTGGCATATGATCGATGACTTTGCTGATCCTGAGTTCTTTCCGGGCAAGCTCAAGATGATGGAAAAGAAACGTCCGCAGAACTTTCTTCTTACCGGCATGAGCGATCTCTCCGGATGGAAGCCGGAATGGAGAGACGAGGTATTTGCAAAGATCCGTGAAAATCCACAGCATCAGTTCCTGTTCCTGACCAAGTGCCCCGATCTGCTGGATTTTGATACCGATCTGGAAAACGCATGGTTTGGCGTTACGGTGACGAGGAAAGCAGAACTGTGGCGTATTGACGCCCTTCGGGAAAACGTCAGAGCAAAACACTACCATGTTACCTTTGAGCCGTTATTCGACGATCCCGGTACAGTTGATCTTTCCGGAATCAACTGGATCGTTGTCGGCACCATGACTGGAACTCAGAGCAGGAAGGTTCATACGGAGCCGGAGTGGGCATGGTCTCTGACGGACCAGGCATATGCGCTCGGCATTCCGGTGTTTATGAAGGAAGACCTTGTCCCTATCATAGGGGATGAAAATATGATTCAGGAAATGCCGGAGGAATTCAATAAAGTGTTGGTGGTACAGAGATCATGGCAGAAGTAATCGATGGAATCCTCATTAGTGAGGTGGAAACAAAGAACATCATGACCAAGTCCAGTCTGCCGGTAGGCGGTTACTCGGTCAATCCCTATGTAGGCTGTACACATGCCTGCAAGTATTGCTATGCTTCTTTTATGAAGCGCTTTACCGGACACACGGAGGAATGGGGCACTTTCCTTGATGTGAAGCATTGGCCGGAAATTAAAAATCCGAAGAAATATGCCGGACAGCGGGTGGTCATCGGTTCTGTGACGGATGGCTACAATCCACAGGAGGAGCAATTCGGGAATACCAGAAAACTTCTGGAGCAGTTGATTGGCAGTGACGCAGATATTCTGATCTGCACAAAGTCTGATCTTGTGGTAAGTGATATTGATCTGCTGAAGAAGCTTGGACGAGTGACCGTTTCATGGTCGATCAACACACTGGATGAAAATTTCAAGAACGATATGGACTCTGCTTCGAGCATTGAGCGTCGTATCGCTGCTATGAAGCAGGTATATGATGCAGGTATCCGTACAGTCTGTTTCGTATCCCCGGTATTCCCCGGTATCACGGACTTTGAAGCCATCTTTGAGCGGGTAAAGGATCAGTGCGATCTGTTCTGGCTCGAAAACCTCAATCTTCGGGGCGGCTTCAAAAAGACGATCATGGATTATATCGCCGGAAAATATCCTGATCTTGTACCGCTTTACGATGAGATCTATAACAAGCATAACCGCAGCTACTTTGAAGCGCTTGAAGTAAAAGCTGCGGAAATGGCTAAGAAGTATGATTGTCCCTTTGTGGATAATGAAATGCCTTATGGCAGGGTCACGCAGGGACATCCGGTGATTGTGGATTATTTCTATCATGAGGAAATCCGAGGGACAGAAAATACCGGAAAAAGAAATCGTTAAACAGAAATTTATTGCTGCGGTGCATTCGTATTTTGCTTCGCTTCAAACGCACAATTCCAGTTTGTCGAGATGATTAAAATTAAAGATTTAAATGCAACTCAAAAAGGCTATTCATCAATAAATTTGAAGTTGGAGGAAAGTCAGAATGTATATTGAGAATAAATATTGGAATAATTACATTGGGGATACGGATGATAGTCTTAACCTTATTGCTTTTTTAGAAGAACAAGAGAGTAATGAAATCGCATTTTCCGAGATACTTAAAAATTTAGGGTTTCATAAACAAGTCGAAAATTTTAGGAACACTATTGGATCTTTGGGATTCACTGATTCTTTAGGAATTGATATTGAGTTCCATTTTGCTATTGATGTAATAACTGATCTTGCAGCGATACTGTTAGAATGTAAAATGAGTGGTAGTGTGGATTTGCATGAATTAGAACCATTTGATACATCTTCGCGTATAATAAATATCATTGCTACGCAAAAAGACTACGAATTTATAGATAGAACACTTGCCGATTTTTCTCACAACCCTCTTGAGTATGACCTTTGCGAACTTGTTCCGCAGGATGATATGTTAGAAATGGCAGAAATTTGTGAAAGCCTTAGACAAGAGTTGTTAAATTAAAATTTGTAAAGAGGATGGTGAAACACCACTTACTTATGCAAAAATATATTTTGAAATGAACAAACTGGGGTTTCGGGAGGGATTAAAAATGGGAATGATTGCTAATTATCAATACATAAGTGATGAAAATCTAAAAGCACTTAAATCTTTTAATGCAGAAGAAGATGAAATTTTTGAGGAAGTTGAAGATTGGAATGAACAAGCTGAAATATTGCTTGATATAGACAAAATGTGGGATGCACTTCATTTTATTCTGACTGGTATAGATTGCAGTAATCCTATGGAAAATAATCCTCTTAGCGAAGCAGTGGTTGGTGTAATTTCAATTGATGATGTTGATGAGTTTATAGCCTATACGGAGAAAACAAGAATAGCTGATATTGTTTCAGCTTTAGAAAATTTTGATATAAAAATGGCTTTAGATAAATTCACAATGAAAGCCTGTAAAGAAGCTGACTTATATCCGAATATTTGGGAGTATGAAGAAGAAACTGATGAAATAAAAGAAGAAATCATGGATTGTTTTCAAAATATGAAAGACTTTTATAAAAAAATACTTAAAGTGAAAGGGAATGTTTTAGTTACAATTTATTAGGGGGGCGGACAAAAAACTGGACACTCCGATCCCCATGTGAGAACAGATGAGGTACACAAAGGAGCTTCCTGTATGATCTAAGTGTAGGGTTCCGTCAGAAAGAAGGTGAAA
>NZ_DBHIDN010000003.1:0-112617 GCF_057251025.1 Shuttleworthella sp. | reverse complement strand
GGGAGAATAGAAATGCTTAAATGCCGTTGACATCTATCTGAAACAGCATTAAGATAAACAAGAAACTCGAACAACTGTTCGCAAACGAATGTTCAAGAGGAGCAGACCATGGCAGCAGAGGCGAAGGCAAGAGAAGAGAAGCAGAAAGCGCTGGAGGCGGCGATCACACATATCGAGAAGCAGTACGGCAGGGGATCGGTCATGAAGCTGGGCGAGAGCGGCCAGCACATGAAAGTAGAGGCCGTCCCCACCGGGTCTATCAGTCTGGACCTGGCCCTGGGGGTCGGAGGCCTCCCCAAGGGGAGGATCATTGAGATCTATGGACCGGAGTCCTCAGGAAAGACCACAGTGGCACTCCACTGTGTGTCCGAAGTCCAGAAGAGGGGCGGAATTGCCGGATTTATTGATGCGGAGCACGCATTGGATCCGGTCTATGCCAAGCACATCGGCGTCGATATTGATAATCTCTATATCTCACAGCCCGATAACGGGGAGCAGGCCTTAGAGATCGCAGAGACCATGGTTCGGTCGGGCGCTGTCGACATTATTGTTGTTGACTCAGTGGCCGCGCTTGTACCCAAGGCGGAGATTGAAGGGGATATGGGCGACAGCCATGTGGGCCTGCAGGCCAGACTCATGTCTCAGGCCCTGCGCAAACTGACCTCGGTGGTCAGCCGGACCAACTGCATAGTCATCTTCATCAACCAGCTGCGTGAGAAGATCGGAGTGATGTTCGGAAATCCGGAGACGACGACAGGAGGCCGGGCCCTTAAGTTCTATGCCTCTGTTCGCCTGGATGTCCGCCGGACGGAAGCGATTAAGCAGGGGGGAGATGTGATCGGCAATCACACCAGAGTCAAGATTGTCAAGAATAAGGTGGCTCCCCCCTTCAAGCAGGCGGAATTCGACATCATGTTCGGACAGGGAATCTCCAGGTCCGGTGATATCCTGGATCTGGCGGTTGATATTGACATCATCAATAAGTCAGGGGCCTGGTACGCCTATGAGGGAGAGAAGATCGGTCAGGGCAGGGAGAATGCCAAGACTTATCTGGAGGAACACCCCGACCTGATGGCCAAGATTGAGGGGCTGATCAGGGACCACTATGCCCTCGGGGAAGAGACAGGCCGGGAGGATGAGGAAGAAGCGTGAGTTTTGTGATCATATCCATTGAGCCGGTGGGGAACCGGCGGCAGAGGGTCTGTCTCGATCAGGGGACAGACTTTCTCCTTTACCGGGGAGAAGTCGGTAAATACGGCTTGAAGCAGGGAGAGGTCCTGTCAGAGGACCAATATCAGTTCCTCGTCAGAGAAGTCCTATCCCCCCGGGCTGTCGGAAAGGCGATGCGGCTTCTGGAACAGAGAGACTACTCAGAGAAGGGACTGCGGGACAAGCTCATGGCAGCTTCTTACCCGGAGGAGGCCGTCTGCCGGGCCATAGAATATGTCAAGCAGGCAGGCTATCTGGATGACAGCCGTCTTGCGGCCAGCTATGTCTGCTGTCAGCAGGAGAAAAAGAGCAAGAGGCGGATTGCCCTGGACCTCCTGCGAAAGGGATTTGACCGAGACCTGATCGATCAGGTCCTGGACCGGGAGTACGAGGCCTCTGAGGATGAACAGATCAGAGCCCTCTTGCGAAAGAAGCACTATGTCGCCGCCCATGCTGATCAAAAGGAGAAGGGGAGGCTCTATCGCTTTTTGGCTTATCGGGGATTTTCGTCTGCGGCGATCATGAAAGCCCTGCAGGAGATGGATGATTCTTGACTAATTTGTGTGAAACTAATAAGATTTACATATTGTAGACAACATTATGGATAGTCCATTTTGAAGCATACAATCACAATTTCATAAGGAGGTGCTCCCGTGGTTGCAATTTTCATTGCGGTATTGATTACCCTAGTAGTTGTAGCTCCGGTCACCCTGGCGATTGCGAACTCCATTCATAACAAGCAGGATGCTGAGACCATCAGCGGCGCTCAGGAGCAGGCGCGCAAGATCATCGACGAGGCCGTTACCGAGGCCCAGGCGAAGAAGCGCGAGGCTCTCCTGGAGGCCAAGGAGGACTCCCTGAAGACCAAGAATGAGTTGGAGAAGGAGATTCGCGAACGCAGGGCAGAAGTACAGCGCTCTGAGAATCGTATTCTGCAGAAGGAGGAGAACATCGACAAGAAGACCGATGCTCTCGCCAGAAGAGAACGGAGCCTGCACGACCGCGAGCAGAACATTGAGAAGGCTAAGGAAGAAGTGGCCGAGCTCAACGCAAAGAGGTTGCAAGAACTCGAGCGAATCTCAGGATTAACCTCAGAACAAGCCAAGGAATATCTGCTGAAGACTGTCGAAGAAGATGTCAAGATCGATGCTGCGAAGATCGTGAAGGAATCCGTCGCCCAGGCCAAGGACGAGGCCAACAAACGGGTGAGGGAAATCGTGGTGACCGCCATTCAGAAATGCGCGGTGGACCATGTCGCGGAGGCAACGATTTCCGTTGTCCAGCTTCCCAATGATGATATGAAGGGACGGATCATCGGTCGTGAGGGCCGTAATATCCGGACTCTAGAGACATTGACCGGGGTGGAATTAATTATCGATGATACGCCGGAAGCGGTTGTCCTGTCTGCCTTTGACCCCGTCCGTCGCGAAATCGCGAGAATTGCGCTGGAGCGTTTGATCGTGGATGGTCGAATCCATCCCGCCAGGATTGAGGAGATGGTCGAGAAGGCCAGCAGAGAGGTAGACAGTGCCATGAAGGAGGCCGGTGAGTCTGCCGCCATTGAGGTGGGGACGCATGGCCTGCATCCGGATCTGATCAAACTCTTAGGCCGCATGAAGTATCGTACTTCTTATGGGCAGAATGCCCTGCAGCACTCCGTTGAGGTCGCGCAGTTGTCCGGTCTTCTGGCTCAGGAAGTGGGCGTTGATGTTCGCGTCGCCAAGCGAGCAGGACTCTTGCATGACCTGGGCAAGGCAATTGACCATCAGGAGGGAATCACCGGCACGCATGTGCAGATCGGTGTGGAACTCGCCAAGAAGTATAAGGAGAGTCCGGTTGTCATCAATGCGATCGCAGCGCATCATGGTGATGTGGAGCCGGAGTCTCTTGTCGCGTGGATTGTCGCCGCAGCGGATGCCATCAGCGCAGCCCGTCCCGGAGCAAGACGCGAGTCTTTGGAAGCGTATACAGAGCGCTTACGGCAGTTGGAAGATATTACCAAGGAATTCAAGGGGGTTGACAACGCCTATGCCATTCAGGCGGGCCGCGAGATTCGCGTGAGTGTTGTTCCCGAGCAGATCAGTGATGCAGACATGGTCCTTCTGGCCCGCAATATCGCAAAGCGAATTGAGAGCGAGCTGGACTATCCCGGACAGATCAAGGTCAACTTGGTTCGAGAGTCTCGTGTCAGTGATGTTGCCAAGTAAGAAGAAGACCGATGCAAAGGCGTCGGTCTTTTTCTTTTGCATTCGGAGAAGGAAAAGAAGAACTTGTCCGGAATAAGAAGATAGAGGCACTGCCCGGGAGGAAAGACCAGATGAACATCCGCCAGGAGATGGAACTTCTAGAGGGAGAAATTCTAAGCCCCTATGCCACTCATAATGTGGATTCCAGGGGAAGGGAGAGGGAGGAGGAGCCCTGTGATATCCGCCCCCTCTTTCAGAGAGACCGTGACCGCATCCTTCACTCCAAGGCCTTCCGCCGTCTGAAGAACAAGACCCAGGTCTTTCTGACGCCGCTGGGTGACCACTACAGGACCCGGATGTCCCACACCCTGGAGGTATCTCAGAATGCGAGGACAATCGCCAAAGCGCTTCGGATGAATGAAGACCTGACAGAGGCAATTGCTCTGGGACATGATCTGGGACATACGCCCTTCGGACATGCCGGGGAGCGGGCCCTAAATGAGGTCTATCCGGGCAGATTTCGCCACAATGAGCAGAGCGTGCGGGTGGTTGATCTCCTGGAGAAAGACGGGCAGGGGCTCAACTTGACCTGGGAAGTCAGAGACGGGATCAGAAACCACCAGACCTCTCTGATGCCCCATACACCGGAGGGGAAGATTGTCCGGCTCTGCGATAAGATCGCCTATGTCTACCACGACATTGATGACGCGATCCGGGCCGAGATCCTCCATGAGGAGGATATTCCGGCAGACCTGCGCAGGACCCTGGGACAGACAGCCAAGGACCGGCTGGATACTATGATCCACAATGTGATCATCTCAAGCCGGAACACAGACGAGATCTGCATGTCCGATGAGATCTGGCAGGCCCTTCTGGACCTGCGCAAATTCATGTTCCAGAGTCTCTACACGAATCCCGTGGCCAAGTCGGAAGAGGTCAAAGCCAAACGGATGTTGAAGATGCTCTATGAGTATTACACAAATCATTTTGAAGAGATTCCCGATAAATACCGCAGGATTGCAGAGCGGACCGGAGATGACAGGGGACGGATTATATGTGACTATATCTCCGGTATGACAGACCAGTACGCGGTGACGAAGTTCAGCGAGTTCTTCCTGCCCAAGGCCTGGGAGGTGGACGGATATTAAGGAGTTATCGTGCCATATTATTCAGATGAAATAATTGAGCAGGTCCGGGAGGCCAATGATATTGTCGATGTCATAGGTCAGTATGTGGGACTTAAGAAGACGGGATCAGGCTATGTGGGCCTCTGTCCCTTTCACAACGAGAAGACGGGGTCCTTCCACGTCAATCAGAGCCATCAGTTTTACCACTGTTTCGGCTGCGGCGCGGGGGGTAATGTCTATAACTTCCTGATGAAGTATGAGAATATGACCTTTCCGGAGGCTGTAAAGAGCCTGGCAGACCGAGCCGGTATTGTCCTTCCCGAGCGGCAGATGAGCAGAGAGGAACAGGCCAGAGCCGACAAGAAAAGCCTGCTCCTTGAGATCAACCGGGAGGCGGCGAAGTTTTATTTCGCCCTATTGCGAAGCGAGGAGGGAGCAGCTGCCAGGGACTATTTCAAGAGTAGGGGACTGACCGAGGAGACCATGCAAGCCTGGGGACTCGGCTACACGGGAAGCCACTCGAATGCGCTCTTTCGCTATCTGAAAGGGAAAGGCTATGAGGATCGCGATCTGGTCGACTCCGGCCTCATTGCCATTCATGAGAGAAGGGGGCCGCATGACAGGTTCTGGAACCGGGCGATCTTTCCGATTATGGATCAAAGGAGCAAGGTCATTGCCTTCGGCGGTCGCATCATGGGAGAGGGAGAACCCAAGTATTTAAACTCCCCGGAGACTATGATCTTCAACAAGAGCCGGACCCTCTTCGGACTCTTCCTGGCCAAGAAGACCCGCCGCCAGCAGATGATCCTCTGCGAGGGCTATATGGATGTGATCTCCATGCATCAGAATGGCTTCGACAACACGGTCGCCTCTCTGGGGACGGCTCTGACCGAGGGACATGCGCAGATCTTAGGGCGTTATACAAGGCAGGTCTATCTGTCATACGATTCCGACCAAGCCGGTGTCAAGGCCGCCCTGCGGGCCATTCCCATTCTGAAGAATGCGGGAATCCGCTGCAAGGTGATCAATATGCAGCCCTATAAGGATCCGGATGAGTTTATGAAAAATCTGGGACCGGCGGCCTATGAGAAGCGGATCGAGGAGGCGGAGAACGCCTTCATGTTCAGCATTCGCATGTTGGAGAGGGATTATCAGATGGATGATCCGGAGTCGAACGCGGAGTTCTTCAAAGAGGTTGCCCTGCAGATCAGCCATTTTCCGGAGGAGATTGAGCGAAGCAATTATATCAGGGCGGTCGCAGACAAATATCACAGAAGTGCCGATTCGATCAATCAGCTGGTGATTCGAATGGCTTCCTGTGAGGGGCTTCTGATGGAAAAGAGAAAGAGGACGGCCGGTAGCTTTGCCATGGCAGATGCTTATGCGGAGGCAGAGGATGAGATGGAAGCCGCCTACAGAGAGGCCAATGGAGGCTATGATCCGGGCATGGACTTGTCCCCTGACCGGGTGATGCAAGGCGGGGCGAGAGAAAGAGGAAAACCCCGGGAGAGGGGGGTGCGCCAGTCGCAGAGACTGCTTCTGACCTGGATCACAGGAGATCCGGCCGTCTACCGGGCGATCAAGGCCTACCTGGGACCGGAGGACTTCGAGGAAGGGATCTACCGGCAGGTGGCCGGAGAGGTCTGGAGCCAGGCTGAAGAGGGAGAAGTTCACCCCGCCCGGATTATGGACCGTTTTCAGGAGGAGGACGAGGAGACCCAGCGGGAGGTCGTCAAGATATTCAACACTACGGTCGGCGGGCTGACAGAGCGTACCGATCAAAGCAAGGCCTTAAAGGAGATCCTCTTTCGGATCAAGCGGGCAGCCATGGACCGTAAGAGAGAGAAGGGGAACACAGCGGATCCCAACTTTCTGACAGAAATGATTGAGGAGAAGAAAAAATTACAGGAGATGAAGCATATCAGCATCGACCTGAATGAAAAGAAGAGGAGATAAGATGGCAAGCAAGAAGCTGACTGAGGACGCAAGAGGCAAGGAGACCGCAGAGCAGGAGGTAAAGAAGACGAAGGCTAAGACCGGCGAGAAGGGAAAGGTCAAAAAGACTGGGACAAAAGGAACTGCGGTAGCCGCAGACAAGCCGGAGGAGGCCAAAAAGACGACGGCTAAGCCAGCCAAGTCCACCAAGCCCGCCGAGGCTGACAAGACGACAAAGTCAGCCAAGCCCGCCAAGACCACAAAGTCTACCAAGCCTGTCAAGGCTGACAGCGAGGAGCAGGAGACTAAGGAGAAGGAGACCGAGAAGACGACGGCCAAGTCTGCCAAGTCAGACAAGCCCGCCACGACAGCAAAGTCTGCTAAGGTCACAAAGGCAGCCGAGGCTGACAGCGAGGAGCAGGAGACCAAGAAGACGACGGCTAAGCCAGCCAAGTTAGCTAAGTCAGCCAAGCCCGCCACGACAGCAAAGTCTGCCAAGGCCACAAAGGCAGCCAAGACAGAAAAGGCTGACAGCGAGGAGAAGGAGACTAAGGAGAAGGAGGCCAAGAAGACGACGGCCAGGCCCGCTAAGTCAGCTAAGTCCGCCAAACCAGCAAAGTCTTCCAAGACTACAAAGGCAGCCGAGGATGACAGCGAGGAGAAGGAGGCTAAGGAGCAGGAGACTAAGGAGAAGGAGACCGAGAAGACGTCGGTCAAGCCAGCCAAGTCAGTTAAGTCCGCCACGACAGCAAAGTCTGCTAAGGCCACAAAGGCCGCCAAGACGGATGGCAAGCAGGACAAGAATGATTCAAAATCGAAAGCGCAGGCGGAGAATGAGGGAAGCAGCGAGGTGACCGCTGCAGAGATGTACAGTCGCCTGGGAGACCTGGTGGATCTGGGCAAGAGCAAGAAGAATATCCTGGACTACGCCGAGCTGGAGGAGGCTTTTCCGGAGTTTAAGGACAATGAGGACAAGATGGACATCATTCAGGACTACCTGGAACAGTCCGGCGTCGATGTGCTCAAGATGGACGAGGATGATCTGAGCCTAGAGGAAGATCTGCTGATCGAAGAAAATGACGATGAGGAAGAGGATAAGGAGCCGGAAGTCGACATTGCGGCTCTGACCACAAGTACGGATGCGGTGAATATCGATGATCCGGTTCGGATGTACCTGAAGGAGATCGGCAAGGTGCAGCTTTTGACTGCGGAGGAAGAGGTAGATCTCGCACAGAAGATGGAGGCAGGCCTCAAGGCCGATGAGCAGATTGAGCTATTGCGTGAGGAGATCCGATCCGGCGACTTGTCCGAAGAGGATGTCATGAAGCTGGAGGCCCAGATCAAAATCTTAAAGAATGATTCCGCGGTCGGCGAGCGGGCCAAGCAGAAACTGGCTGAGGCCAACCTGCGCCTGGTGGTATCGATTGCCAAGCGCTATGTGGGCCGAGGCATGCTCTTTCTCGACCTGATTCAGGAGGGGAACCTGGGATTGATCAAGGCGGTCGAGAAATTCGACTATACCAAGGGATATAAGTTCTCGACCTATGCAACCTGGTGGATCCGCCAGGCGATCACTCGTGCCATTGCAGATCAGGCCAGAACCATCCGAATTCCCGTGCATATGGTAGAGACCATCAATAAGCTGATTCGCGTCAGCCGTCAGCTGCTGCAGGAACTGGGCAGAGAACCGGTGCCGGAAGAAATCGCCAAGGAGATGGAGACGACCCCGGACCGGGTCCGCGAGATCCTGAAGATCTCCCAGGAACCGGTCTCCCTGGAGACCCCCATCGGGGAGGAGGAAGATTCACATCTGGGTGACTTCATCCAGGACGAGAATGTTCCCGTCCCCGCGGAGGCGGCTACATTCACCCTGCTCAAGGAGCAGTTGGGCGAGGTCCTGGATACGTTGACCGAGCGTGAGCGCAAGGTTCTGATCCTGCGCTTCGGTCTGGAGGACGGCAGGGGACGCACCCTGGAGGAAGTCGGCAGGGAGTTCAATGTGACGCGCGAGCGGATCCGGCAGATTGAGGCCAAGGCCCTGCGCAAGCTGCGTCATCCATCCAGGAGCCGCAAGCTCAAGGACTATCTGGAGTAAGTATGGCGGTCAAGTTATCGAGGCGGATGCGGGCCCTGGCAGACCTGGTTGTCCCCTGCCAGAGCCTGGCGGATGTGGGCTGCGATCACGCCTATCTGAGCCTCTTTCTGGTTGAATCAGGCAGGGTCCGGCGGGCCCTTGCCATGGACATCCGACCCGGCCCCCTGAAGCGGGCCAGACAGCATATCGCAGAAGCGGGGATGGAAGACCGGGTCGAGAGCCGTCTTTCCGACGGTCTGCAGGACTACCGCCCCGGGGAGACAGAGGCGATCTTGATCAGCGGGATGGGGGGAAACCTGATCCGAAAGATCCTGGAGGCGGATCTGGATGCGGCCAGGGCGGCCGGGCAAATCATTCTAGGCCCACAGTCGGACTTGCCCATGCTTAGGGCATGGCTGCTTGATCGGGGCTTTGTCACACTCGCGGAAGACCTGGTCGAGGAGGACGGAAAGTGGTATCCGCTCGCCAGGATCTCTTATCAGGGGGAGGGCAGGAGGCAAGTGCCCTGGACTCCGGAAGAACTGGCCTATGGGAAGCTCCTGATTGATCAGGGTCACCCCCTTCTGGCAGCTTATTTGAAGAGGGAGGCAGAACTTCTCGCAAAGATCCTGGATCATTTGCCCGAGGGCCGGTCCGGGCGGAGGGAAGAGATCTTGCTTCGCCTGGATTTAAATCAAAAGACTCTTTTTCGAATCAAAGAGCGAATCTAATATGGCGCCAAGCCGGCGCATTTTGAAGAGGCAAAGATGAAAGTCAGAGAAATTACAGATAAGATTGAAAAACGCATTCCCCGTCAGGCCGCCTTGGAATGGGATAATGTGGGCCTTCTGCTGGGGGATTTCGACTGGGATGTCCACCGGATCTATATCGCCCTGGACGCGACTGACCGGGTGATCGACCACGCGGTTGAGTCGGGCGCGGACATGATTATCACACATCACCCCATGCTCTATTCGCCGATCCGGTCTGTGACAGCAGATGATTTCGTGGGGCGGCGGATTATGAAGCTGATCAAGCATAAGATCGCCTACTACGCCATGCACACCAACTATGATGTCTGTGAAATGGGGGATCTGGCGGCAGATACCTTGGGCATGACCGGACTTAAGACCCTGGACGTCAGCTATGACGGGAGCGACATTGATGCTGTCGAGGCGGCGGGAGACGGAACGGATGCCATTTCACCGATTCGGATCAGCACTTCCATGGGAATCGGCAAGGTGGGGGAGACCGGGGACGCGATCGCACCCAATCTGCGCGACTACGCGAAGCGGGTCAAAGAGGCCTTCGGTCTGTCTCATGTCTGCGTCTTCGGGGATCCGGAGCGGGAGGTGCACCGGGTGGCCATCTGTCCGGGCTCAGGGAAGTCGGAGCTTGGCCTGGCCCTGGAGGCCGGCGCTGATACCTATGTCTCCGGAGATATTGACCATCACACGGGGATTGATGCGGTGGCGCAGGGGCTGGCCGTCATCGACGCCGGTCACTATGGGATCGAGCATATTTTCATCGAACACATGGCCATGACATTAAGAGCCCAGCTGGCGCAGGTAGATGTGCTGACAGAACCCATGAGAGAGCCGGTCTGGCTGGTCTGATTGCCATTTGCGCCGCTGCGAGTCCGTGTAGCTGATGAAAAGAGATCAGGGGGGAGAAGACGTATGCGAATCGAGATAGAGGGAGAGCAGCTGCAGTATCCGGAGGGGACGACCCTGCTGGAGATTGCGAGGGAAGAACAGGAACGAAGACCGCAGGTCTACGGGGAGGATATAGTCCTTGCGGAGGTTGACCACCATCTGCGGGAACTCAACTATGTGGCCGGGGAGGGAGAGAAGATCCGATTTCTGACCAGTGTGGACAAGAACGGCCGCCGGGCTTATCGAAGGAGCCTCATTCTCCTCATGCAGGCCGCGGCAGACCGGCTTGCCCCCAAAGGGCATATCGACATCCGTGTGGAGCATTCACTGGGACAGGGCTACTTCTGCCATATCTACATCCGGGAGGAGGGAGAATACAGGCTCCTCTCGTATCCTGAGCCCCGGATGCTTGAAGAACTCAAGGAGCAGATGCTGCAGCTTGTCGTAGAAGACCGGCCGATCATCAAGCGGTCTGTCGCGACAGACCTGGCAAGGGAGTATTTTCGCAGGGAGGGACTGAGCGATAAGGTAAGCCTCCTTCGCTATCGGATGGACTCCCACACAAATCTCTATGACCTGGACGGGATCAGCGACTATTTCTATGGCTATATGATCCCATCGACTGGCCTGCTCAAGTACTTTGACCTGCAGATATTTGCGGATGGATTTATGATCCTCTTTCCCTACAAGGAAGGGAAGAAGGTGGCTGATTTTGAGCCGGCGATGAAACTCTTCGATGTGCAGGAGAAGTCCGGCAACTGGTCGGCCAGACTAAATATACCGTCCGTGGGAGCCTTGGATGACGCTATCGCCGCGGGGAGAATCCGGGAGATTATCCTGGCCCAGGAGGCCCTGATGGAGGAGCAGATCGGGAATATTGCTTCCCGTATCATTGACACCGGTCGGCGTGTCGTCATGATCGCCGGGCCGTCTTCCTCCGGCAAGACCACCTTTTCCCACCGCCTGGGGACCCAGCTGATGGCCAGGGGCTTCACCCCGCATCCCTTCCCCCTGGACAGCTACTACCGCGGAAGAAGCCAGGTGCCTTTGGACGACAAGGGGGAGAAAGACTTTGAGGCCATTGAGGCTCTGGACATCGAGCTGTTTAACCGCAATATTACAGACCTCTTTGCCGGGAAACGGGTTCTCCTGCCGGAGTATAATTTCACGACAGGGAAGCGGGAATACCACTCCAGGTATATGGAGCTGGGAGAGAGGGATATCCTTCTGATTGAGGGGATTCACGGGCTAAATGACCGGCTCTCTTACTCCATTCCGGCCTCTATGAAGTACAAGATCTATATTTCCGCCCTGACCCAGCTCGGAATTGACGAGCACAACCCCCTGTCGACGACGGATGGCAGGCTTCTGCGCCGGATTGTCCGGGACGCGAGGACTCGGGGGACGTCTGCGGCGGATACGATTGCCATGTGGGATTCGGTCCGCCGGGGGGAGGAGAGCGGGATCTTTCCCTTCCAGGAAATGGCGGATGAGATGTTCAATTCCGCCCTCATCTATGAGATCGGCGTGCTCAAACTCTATGCGGAGCCCCTGCTCTATGCCATTGAGAAGGAGGACCCTGCCTATGCGGAGGCGCACCGCCTGCTCAAGCTGCTGGACTATTTCCTTGCCATACCGACCGAGGATATCGCCAATAATTCTCTGATCCGGGAATTTATCGGGGGCAGCTGCTTCCGGGTATAGCCGGGTATAGCCGGGGGCTTCCCACTTGCGGGATGGCCTTTTGTCAGGGTATAATACTGGACTGAAAGTAAGGCATGTGATCGCTGCCGTATGCAAGAGAGCCGGTTTCGGCGTCAGATCTTGCCAAGAGGGAGGCTCTGTCGAACCTCAGAATACGGGAGAGGAAAGTCCGGGCTTCACAGGGCAGGATGCCGGCTAACGGCCGGTGGAGGCGACTCCCAGGACAGTGCAACAGAAATATACCGCCGGGAGACAACCCGGTAAGGGTGGAAAGGCAGTGCAAGAGACTACCGTGCGGCTGGCAACAGTCGTAGCCATGTAAACCCCATCCGAAGCAAGACCAAGCAGGAGCGATGACGCGGCCCGCCAGCTCCAGGTTGGTTGCTTGAGGCGGCTGGCAACAGTCGTCCTAGATAGATGATCACACCAGACATAACCCGGCTTATCGCCTTACTTTCAGCTTTGCATGATATGAGACCGTTCTTCCTTCGGAGACCGGTCTTTTTGTGTGGAAAACCGTAAGGCTTATGCGAAAAACAACATAATAAACAAAGAACAAAATAAAAATATGATAAAAATGCAGATAGATATTTTTATTCCGGCAATTATAATTATATTTAAGAGATAACAAAAAATTGAACGGATTTGTTATCGTGAAAGGAGACCTATGCTAGACGGTATCATGTGTATAGGAATACTATGTTTATCCATCCTGTATGAATTTGCAAGACGATGGGCGCTTGAGCTTGCAAGTCATACCTACAACGCAACTTTCAATCTGATCCTGGAAACGGCAGGCATTGCGCTTCTGTTCTTTTTGATTGCCCGGATGTCAAGTAAGCTCAAGAGCAAATTGATGATTGCGGGAACGATTCTTGCTCTTTTGATATGGCTTGCGGTGGATTATTGCTGCGTGTGGGGAATACCTGCCGCATCCTGCGCGGTGATCGGAGTTCTGATTGCCCGCCTCCTGCAATTGCAAGGTGAAAGCCGTCGGAAGAAGATTCGGCAATAAAAGGACATTCAAACAAGAGGGTTACAGCAGACGCCGGGACCTGCCTTACAAAAAATTAAGATAAGTTTAATAGAGTACTTGCGGGGGATCCGATATAATAGGGCCTATCAATTGCTTTTTGAAATGGTCCAGTGAGGAAGATGCATGCCCCGTATTGAAGGAATAATTGTGCTGCTGATACAATTTCTGGCAGTGATTCCCAGCATTTGGCTGGCTTTTGTGGCTATTTGGGGTTTAAGCCGCAGAAAGAAGCTTTATAAGCCCGCAGAGGGACAGGATCGGTTTGCGATTATTGTCTGCGCGCGAAATGAGGAGGCGGTCATTGACAAACTCCTGACCAGCCTCTTACAGCAGAAGTACCCCAAGGATAAGATACAGATCTTTGTCCTGGCGGACCACTGCACGGACAGAACGGCCCGGGTTGCAGCAACATTTGAAAATGTCGTTGTGATGGAGCGGTCGGACGGCCCCACCAGGGGCAAGGGCGATGTCCTGGCCTGGGGCATACGACGCATTCTCCGGGAGTATGGGGAGACGATCGATGCCTTTGCCTTCTTTGACGCGGACAACATTGTCCGGGATGATTATCTGATTCATATCAATGATATGCTGCAGGCGGGAGAGGAGATTGTGCAGGGAAACCGCCTGGGCGGCGGCCCCTATAAGACCTTCGTCACCAAGTGGTTCGCGATTTACTGGATGGTCTACTCCTTCCTCTTCTCCTATCCCAGACAGAAAATGGGGCTCTCCGCCTTCCTGACCGGTACAGGCTTTGCGGTTCGAAAGGAAGTCCTGTCGGCCGGATGGAGGACATCCTCTCTCACGGAGGACGTGGAATTCTCGGTGCAGCAGTGTCTGGCGGGAAGGAGGGTGGCCTTCTGCCTGGAGGCGGTGTGCTTTGACGAGCAGCCCTCTGAAGTCAGGGTTCTCTTCCGGCAGCTGATTCGCTGGTGCACGGGGTCCTATCAGATTCTGCGCCGCTATATGGGGGCCTGGATGAATGCCCTTAAGATTTCAAAGGAGGAGCCCTATCGAAGACGCACGACGGATAATCTGATGCTTCTGCTCCTGGGGCCGGCCAATTTTGTCGCTTTCTTCTCCAACCTGATCATGGTTCCCCTGACCTTCTGGTATTTTCCAAGTCTGGCGCTCTGGGGGCTTGCCCTGATCCTGATCGGAACGGAGATTGTCCTCATCTGTATGATCCGCTACTTCTATCACCGGGATATCCGGGCTTTTATGCCGGCCCTGCTCTCTATGCCGGTCTTCTTCTTCTTCTACAGCATCTGCTCGGTGATTGCCCTGGTGCACCCGGTCAGAAGCTGGAAGCGGATTGACCACAGCGGAATTGCCGCTCCGCAGGAGGCCAAGGCCCTGCCGACAAGGGCAGAGAAAAAGAGGATCGCAGTCGACGATGACAAGGAGGGGGTCTTGCATAGGAGCGAAGACACCTTCGTCCGGAGGGAGGATAGGGATTCCTCGGCTTCGGGAGAGAAGGAGGAGAGATTGCCGGGCGACAAGGCGAGAAAGCGCGGAGGATTGTGAACATGGCAAGAGCTCCCAAGAGGCCTCATGAGATGGAGATCTATGAGGCTATTCTGCTGCTTAGAACGCCGGAGGAGTGCTTTAAGTTCTTCAAGGATGTCTGCTCCGACCATGAGATGCGGTCGATGGAACAGCGCTATCATGTGGCGAAAATGCTGGATGAGGGCAGGACTTATCTGGATATCCAGGAGGAGACCAAGGCCTCTACTGCGACGATTTCCAGGGTGTCCAGAGTGTTTGAAGACGGAACCGGTGTGATTGATGACATCCTGTCCAAGATCAAGAGAGAGAAGAAGCTATGATTGCCTTGTGCTTTCCCAGCCAGGCCAAGATCATGCACAGCCTGCTTCTGGAGGAGCAATGGGACAAGTTTCCCCTGGCTGAGGCGACGATTCGCTCCTCCTTTGGCCTGGTTCTCGACGGACACCTCATTCGGGACTTTTATTCCGAGGATGAATGGGAGACCCTGCGCAAGGCCGGTTATCGGTGTCTGCCCTATGGCCGTCTGCGCAAAATCTGTCTGGAGGCGATCACGGGAAAGAAGACGCCCGCCTACTTCAAATTCGTCTTCCTGGCACCTCCGGGCCTGGTCCGGCAGCTGGCAGAGGAGGAAGGCAATGGAATCAATCCGAAGGATGTGGATGCCCTGGCCATGAATCTGATCTACCGGGAGGGGAATTTGCAGTTGATAACCGGGTCTTCCTATCATGTCTTCACAAGGGACAAGAGCCTGGACCGGAGATGGGATCGCTGGGTTTGTGACTTCCTGTCAAAAAATTATCTGGATTGGTCAGAACTCGCCTGAAATGCTTAGAATTGTGTGAAAACTATTGCAATTTTTCGCAGATTGTGCTATCCTCACCCTGTTGGAGTATTCTGTTCTGACATAGTTTTTGTATGGAGGTATAGGAATGGCAAAAGGGACAGTAAAGTGGTTTGATGACCGTAAGGGGTACGGTTTCATCTCTGATGAGGCTGGCAAGGATGTTTTCGTGCATTTTTCCAAGCTCAACATGGAGGGGTTTAAGACCCTGAAAGAGGGAGCTAGGGTTGATTTCGAGGTTGAGGATTCCGACAAGGGGCCCCAGGCGGTCGATGTCACAGTTGTGGAATGAATCGGATTCTCTTGTGTGAATGAAGAGGAGAAGCAGCAAGCCGGAGAAGCGGCAAGCCGCTTCTCTTTTTTCTTTGGCGAATCTGTTGTAGAATAAATCCAGTCTATGGTATTAGCTTGATAATCCCCGCGTTCAGTATAGGAGGCAGAGGATGTATAAGATTTTAATTGATTCCTGCGGAGAGCTGTCAGATCAGATGAAGGCCAGCGGGCATTTCGTGAATATTCCCCTGATCCTTCGTGTGGACAATGAGGAGATTATAGACGATGACCGCTTCAATCAGCAGGATTTTCTGGCCAAGGTGGCGGCCAGCTCCGGTGAGCCCAAGTCGGCCTGCCCCTCTCCGGACGCCTATATGAAGTTGATGGAGGAGGCTGCGGACCACATCTATGTTGTCACTCTCTCTTCCAAGCTGTCCGGCTCCTACGCCAGCGCGAGCCTCGGCAGGGAACTCTATGAGGAGGAGCATGGAGGGGACAAGAAGATCCATGTCTTTGACTCTAAGTCCGCCTCTGTCGGAGAGAGCCTGATCGGCCTTAAGATTGCGGAATTGGAGGAGGCGGGTCTGCCCTTTGAAGAGGTTGTGGAGAAGACCCAGGCCTATATTGAGCAAGAGCACACTTTCTTCGTCCTGGAGACTCTGGAGACCCTGCGCAAGGCCGGCCGTCTCTCAGGCCTCGCGGCGACGATCATCAAGGCACTCAATATCAAGCCCGTCATGGGATCTACGGAGGAGGGGTCCATTCAGAAATTGGGGCAGGAGCGGGGGATGACGCGGGCCCTGAACAAGATGGTCCGCTGCCTCATTGAGGCGACGCCCGATCCACAGAACCGCATCCTGGCCATCTCTCACTGCAACTGTCCGGAGCGGGCGCAGATGGTCAGGGCCCAGGTCGAGAAGATGGCGCATTTCAAGGAAATACTGATTCTGAACACCGCCGGGGTCTCTACCATGTATGCCAATGACGGCGGAGTGATTATGGCAGGTTAAGATGTTCTATCAGGAAATTGTGAATAAGATTGAGTCAATGAGGCGATTCGGCGAGGCGACAGGTTACCAGGTATCCTGTGAAATGCTGGATCGCCTCTTACACCCGGAGAGAGGACAGAAGATCATCCATATCGCCGGGACCAACGGGAAGGGGTCGACAGCGGCCATTCTGGCGTCTATCCTGGCGGTTCTGGGCCTTCGGGTAGGCCTCTTCACATCACCCCACCTGGTCCGGTTCAATGAGAGAATCCGCATTCTCGAGCCGGGGGAGGATCCGGGCAGATCCTCGGATCCAAAGGCCGGAAGACCCGTGACAGAGAGGGAGATTTCGGATGAGGACGTCCTGCGGCTGGGCGAGGAGATCCTCGC
Source organism: Shuttleworthella sp. (assembly GCF_057251025.1). NCBI lineage: Bacteria > Bacillati > Bacillota > Clostridia > Lachnospirales > Lachnospiraceae > Shuttleworthella > Shuttleworthella sp. Next base: position 95,692 of record NZ_DBHIDN010000003.1, on the reverse strand, counting down.
TCTTCCCATGGACCTGTCCCCCACCATGTTTGACATCTGCCTCGGCATGGGACTCTCTTATTATCGGGACCAGGCCTGCGATGTCACGATCCTTGAGACCGGACTGGGGGGGAGATTCGACTCCACCAGGGCCTGTGACGTGACGCCCCTGATCTGCCTGATCACAAGCATCGGTCTGGATCACACGGCAATTCTGGGAGGCAGCTTAGAGGAGATCGCAGCCAATAAGGCGGGAATTCTCCGCCCGGGGACACAGTGTATTCTGGGTCCTATGGAAGAGGCGGCCAGCCGGGTGATCCTGCGGGATTGCCGGCGGATGCAGATTCCCTTTCGCCAGCTGACCAGGGAGGGCGCAGAACAAGTCTTCGCAGACTACGGGCTGATGAGAGAGGACCTGGCCCTGGAGGGGGATTTTCAGCTTGGAAACGGGGCCTGCGCCATTCTGGCGGCAAAGCTCCTGCGTGAAATGGGGGTGATCCGGGGAGAGAGCGCGGAGACCGGTTGTTTTGCGGAGGGCCTTCGCCGCGGCCTGGCCCGGGTCAGCTGGCCGGGCCGCATGGAGAGGATCTGCTACAGGGGAAGGCAGTTTCTGATCGACGGCGCCCACAATCCGCAGGGGGTGGATGCTCTGGCGGAGAGTATTGCCAGGCTCTATCCGGGGGGGGCCTGCGTCTTTATCATCGGAGTCCTGGCCGACAAGGATTACAGATCCATGTTGGAGAAGATTCTCCCCCTGGCGGGGGAAGTGGTCGCTGTGACCGTGGAGAACAGGAGAGGCTTAAGAGGAGAAGACCTGGTCCGGCTGAGCCGGGCGCGGGGCATCCATGCCCGAAAGGCGGATTCTGTGCCAGAGGCCCTGGACCTGGCCCTTGACATCTGTGAGAGAAGGGAGGAGAAGGGACAGGCCGCCCCTCTGGTCCTCTTTGGGTCCCTCTATTTCGTGGGTCAGGTCAAGGAATTTGTGTCACACTGCCCATAGGCCCATAGACCGACGGCATGGGCATTTCTTGCTAATATATCTCATTTTCGTTACAATATTTGACGTAGATGACGCATCGGGCACCTCCGGGGAGGTGTGTGATGAAAATACGAAAATATCTTGTCCTAGGACTTCTTCTTACGACTCTGAGTCTATCTGCCTGCAAAAACCAGTCTTTCCTGCAGTCAAGAGAATTAGAGAAGAAAGAGGAAAAGGCGGATCCGGAGGATAAAAAAGCAGATCCGGAGGATAAAAAAGCAGATGCCAATGCCATCTGGGTTCAGATTCAGGGGGCGGTGGAGCGCCCCGGTGTCTACCCCCTTCCCCGGGGAAGCCGGTTGAAGGACTTGATCGCGCTTGCGGGCGGCCTCTGTCAGGATGCGGATTCCGACCGGGTCAATCAGGTCGTCTTGCTGGAAGACGGAGCCATGTACCGGATTCCGAGACAGGGAGATCAAAGAGATGCGTCGCAGGAAGATCCGGTGCAAGGAGTCGGCCCGGAAGCCCCCGACCGGGCGGGCAAGGTGAATATCAACCGGGCCGGAAGAGACCAGCTGATGACTCTGCCGGGCATCGGAGCCGGCAAGGCGGATGCGATCATCAGCTACCGAAAGAAGCACGGGGCATTTGCCAGAAAAGAAGATATCATGAAGATCCCGGGCTTGAAGGAGGCGGCCTACGCCAAGATCAAGGACAGGATCACAGTGAATTGAGGTATGAGATGGCCAAGAAGGTTTTAGTGGTCGACGATGAAAAATTGATCGTGAAGGGGATCCGCTTCTCTCTGGAGCAGGATGAGATGAAGGTCGACTGCGCCTATGATGGCCGGGAGGCCTTGGATATGATCCGGCAGGGAGACTATGACCTGATCCTTCTGGATGTCATGTTGCCCAAGATGGACGGCTTTGAGGTCTGCCGGGCCGTCCGCGAGTTCTCCAATGTGCCGATCGTCATGCTCACGGCCAAGGGCGATGATATGGATAAGATCATGGGCCTGGAGTACGGGGCGGATGATTATATTACTAAGCCCTTTAATATTCTGGAGGTCAAGGCCAGAATCAAGGCCATCCTGCGCCGGGCCAAGAGTCAGGAACCGGAGGAGGATCACGACAACACGGTGACTTCCGGAGAGGTCAGCATGGATATTGACCGCAGGAACTTAAGGATTGCGGGAGAGGATATTAATTTGACCTCCAAGGAATTTGACATGCTCCTGCTCCTGGTCAACCATCCGGGCAAGGTCTACTCCAGAGAGGCGCTTCTTCACACGATCTGGGGCCATGACTATCCCGGGGACGCAAGAACGGTGGATGTGCACATCCGCCGGCTGAGAGAGAAGATCGAGCCCAATCCCAGTGAACCCAGATACGTCCTCACCAAGTGGGGGGTGGGTTATTATTTTCAAAACTGAATTTGACACGGAATGATCGTTGCCCCCTGATTTTTTCCTTGCTATACTAGTTTCATGAATGCTTTTCAACGACTCCGGAATCAATTTCACAGGCTGAAGCTGCGCCTGATTCTTATCATTTTATTGGCGGGCCTGATTCCCTATACGGTCGCTTTTTATCTCTATCTCTACACCTATCGGCAGAACACCATTTCAACCGAAGAAATACAAGTTCACTCGCAGATGCAGGTCCTTACGGGAGGAATTCTCGCCAAGGACTATTTGTCTGACCCTTCGGACACGGAGATCAACAGTCAGCTGGATACAGTCCGTCAGATCTACGGCGGCCGCATTCTGGTGATCGACAATACCCTTCGGGTCATCAAGGACACCAACGGCATTGACACCGGGCGGACACTGGTCTGGGAGAATGCGATTCGCTCCCTCAAGGGAGAGACACTCAACTACTACGACAGGCAGAACAATTTCCTGACGGTCACCCTGCCCATCCGAAACTCGACGGATTCGAATGCGCCTGTGCGCGGTGTGCTCATGGTGGTCCGGTCGATGGATTACATGAACCAGTCTCTGGATCAGATGACTGCTCCCGGAATCATCGGTTTTGTTCTCCTGGGACTGGTTCTCCTGGCTCTTGCAGTCGGGACCGCAACCTATGCCATCCGCCCGCTTAAGACCATTGCCGAGACCCTGGACAAGGCCAGGAACGGCAGCTCCTCAGCGGAAATGAAGGAGCTGGACTATTCCGAGGCGGAGGAACTGGCGGGACATTTCAATGATTTTCTGGACCGGATGCAGACGGTGGAGGCTTCCAGGCAGGAATTTGTCTCCAATGTCTCTCACGAGTTGAAGACGCCCCTGACCTCAATGAAGGTGTTGGCGGACTCCATCAACAGCATGGAGGGAGCCCCTGTTGAGCTCTATCAGGAGTTCATGCAGGATATGAGTCATGAGATCGACAGGGAGACGAAGATCATCAACGACCTGCTCTCTCTGGTGCGTCTGGACAAGACCGGAATCACAATGAACATTGCCTCGGTCAACATGAATGAATTGATTGAATCCATCCTGCGCAGGATCCGCCCGATTGCAGACCGGCAGGAAGTGGAGCTGGTATTCGAGTCCTTCCGGCCGGTCTTCTGCGAAATCGATGAGACCAAGCTCTCTCTGGCGATCTCCAACCTGGTTGAGAATGCGGTCAAGTACAATAATCCGGGCGGCTGGGTCCATGTCTCTCTCAATGCCGACCACCAGTACTGCTATGTGACGGTTGAGGACAACGGTGTGGGAATCCCTGAGGATTCTCTGGATCGGATATTCGAGCGTTTCTACCGAGTGGACAAGTCTCATTCCAGGGAGATCGGCGGAACCGGGCTCGGACTCGCGATCACCCAGAATTCCATCCGCATGCACAAGGGGGAGATCCGCGTGGCCTCCGATCCGGGACATGGTACGACCTTCGATGTTCGAATTCCCCTGACTTATATTGTGGATCCCGAGGAGAATGTCATTGCCGAGAGGGCGGATGAATCCCGGGATGAGAGGAGCAAAGAATGAGAGTGAATTTCAAGAATCAAGCGGTCACTTTCGTTCTGATCCTGGCTCTGGCCCTGGGCCCCCTTACGGCCTGCGGCCGGAAGACAGGAGAGCGTCAGGTCTACTATATGAATGTGGCCGGCAATGCTCTGAAGACCAGTCCTCACCGGCTTGCGGCCGGGAACAGGGATGAACAGATCAGGGAACTTCTGACCGCCTTGAAGGAGGCTCCGGACCGGTCGAAAGAAGTCAGTGTCATGCCGCAGGATCTGGAGATTATCTCTTACCACATGGATGGGGGGCACCTCTTCTTAGACTTTAACGCGGCCTATGACAAAGTCACCGGTCCCAATGAGGTTCTCATGCGCTCTGCCATTGTGAAGACCCTCCTGCAGATAGAGGACATCACTTCCGTGACCTTTACGGTGCAGGGCAAGGCTCTGACCCATGCCGACGGCAGCGAAGTCGGCGCCATGAACGCGGATACCTTCATGGATTTCGGAGGGGATGCCGAGGACGCTATGGTTCGCAGAAATTTCACCCTCTACTATGCCAGCAAGGACGGGCAGAGTCTGGTCAGAGAGAATCGGGAGATATATTACAACAGCAATCTTTCACCGGAGAAGCTGGTGATAGAATATCTGATGGTAAGTCCTCGCGCGGATGAGGCCATCAGTCCCATTCCGGACAGCACCAAGCTGCTCAATGTCAATGTGGACCGGGGAGTCTGCTATCTGAATCTGAGCGAGAATTTTCTCAATGCTACGGATAAGATCTCCCAGCAGGTGGTCATCTACTCGATTGTCAATTCCCTCTGTGAGCTGGGGAACATATCCAGTGTACAAATCGCTATTAATGGGGAGATGAATTCCCTCTTCCGCGGGGACAAGCTGTCCAATGCCTATACACCCAACTTCGATCTGGTGACTTCCGGCGCCAAATAGGCGCAAGGAGGTGGCCTATGCTGAGAGCCAGGCCCCTGGTCATCATGTTCATGAGTCTGATCGCAGGCATTCTCACTGCCTGGTGGGCTCTTCCATACAAGATCATCCCGCTCGCACTTATGGTTTTCTGCTGCGCAGCAGGTCTTGGAATCCGAATACAGCCGGATTGGAACAGGCGGATGAATTCAAGGCTTGTTCTTCTTATTTGTGTGCTTTTTTTGGTCGGACTGGCGCGAGGGCGCGTCTTCCTGGACCACCGGCAGCGAGTGGAAGCGATTCTGTCCGAGGGGCAGGAAATTACCGTCAGAGGCAGGGTCTACGCCCTTGAGAAAAGGAAGAAGGGGCTTAGGGTTCTGCTGGGCGAGACCCGGATCTGTGAGCGAGAAGAGGACAAGAAGGGGGACCGGCTATGGTCGGTCTATCTGGACTTTCCGGCGAGATCCGAAGGGGAGAGCGACATCAATCCGGATCCCGGAGATGAAATCCGGGTCAGGGGATCCTATTCCTTTGCTCCGCCCGCGTCCAATGAGGGGAATTTCGACCAGAGAGCCTATGAGTACGCCAGGGGGATCTATGGACATCTATGGAGAGCCGAGAGGCCGGTTTGGCTCACACGGGGAAGCAGTCATCCCTACTGGAAGCTGGTACAGGGGCTCGATCGCCTTCGGCTGGAGCTCGAGACGGTCTTTCGGAGGGAACTTCCGGCAGAAGAGGGAGGTCTCCTCTCGGCCATGGTTCTGGGCGCAAGGAGCGGCCTGGACGAAGAGCTGCGGGACCTCTTTTCCCGGTCGGGCATATCCCATCTCCTGGCTATCTCCGGGCTCCATGTGTTTCTTCTGGGCACAGTCCTGCTTCGTCTCTTAAGGATAGCGCGCCTGCCCCTGCCCTTTGCCTCTGTCCTATCGGCCCTGATCATTATCGCCTACGGGCGCATGACCGGAAGTGCCGTCTCTACCAGGAGGGCGGTACTGATGTACCTCCTGCTGATTCTTGGACACTGTCTGGGAGAGGCATATGATTCTCTGTCCGCGCTGGCTCTGGCCGGGCTTGTCATTCTTGCGCAAAATCCCATGGCCCTGGGAGATCTGAGTTTTCAATTTTCCTTTACGGCGATTCTTGGGCTCCTGCTTGTGGCAAGACCCCTGCAGGAGGCCTACAGGTCATCCTGCGCAAGGAGATTTGAAGAGAGACGGCACAGGCTCTATCGGCTGCGCCCGAGGCAGCTGCCCTGGAATCGAGTGAATCAGGGGGAATCCGGTCAATACCAGGCAAATCTGGCAGACCGCATCCTAAGCCGGATCATCTTAGCCCTGGGAATTCAGCTGGTCCTGCTTCCCCTGACTGCCTTCTATTACAGCGAGATCGCATCCTATGTAATCCTTTTGAATCTGCTCCTGATCCCTCTTCTGGGTCTGGTCCTTGGAAGCGGCCTTCTGGGAGGACTCCTGGGTCTTGTCCCGGGACTCGCGATTCCCTCCCTCTTCTCCGGTCTCTGTCTGAGGCTCTGTCATGGTCTTCTCTATTTCTATGAGTGGAGCTCTGACCTAAGCCTTCGCCTTCCCCTGGCAAGGATAATCAGCGGAAAGCCTCCCGTCTGGTTGATTTTGTTCTATTACGGCCTCCTTCTCTATCTCGTCTACAGGATTTGCCGGAGGGGACAGACCAGGGCAAGAGCCGGATGCTCCTTCAGGAGGGCTCCGCGACAGAGGATTCGGGAGAAAATCCTTGGATGCGCTCTGGCCTCCCTCCTGATCCTTCTTCCCATCCTCTGGTCCGCCGGCCTCTCGGATCGGGCCGGGGCAGAGTTTACCATGCTGGACATCGGTCAGGGGGACGGGCTCTATTTCTGCGACGGGAGAGGGGGACACTACATGATTGACGGCGGATCGACCAGCATCGACCGGGTCGGCAAGCAGAGAATCCTCCCTTTTCTCAAGGCGAGGGGGATTCGGAAGATTCACTACTGGTTCGTAAGCCACACGGACTTAGACCACATCAGTGGTCTGGAGGAAGCCCTGAGCGACCGGTATCCCATTCAATATCTGGTCTTCTCCGTCAATATGCCCCGTGCGAACGACGGGAGAAATGCCGCCTATGAGAGGCTTGTGAAATTGGCAAGGGAAAACAGATGTCAGATCCTGCTTCTAGATCGGGGAGATTGCCTCAGACCGGGATGCAAGGCGGGGGAGAGCGGCTGCCTTTCGGTGCGGTGTCTGGGTCCGGCAGAGGACCGGTCTGCCAGAGGGGCCAATGAAAACAGCCTGATCCTGTCCATAGCGATGCCGGGTCTTAGGGTCTTTAGCGCCGGGGATATCGGGACCGAGCAGGAACAAGCTCTCCTGCGGAGGGAAAACACGATCTGCGATCAGAATGAGGAGGGCTTTCGCCTCTATAAGGCATCACATCACGGGAGCAACGGGGCCAACGGAAAAGAGATCCTAAAGGACTTTCAGCCGGATCTGATCTGGATCAGCGCCGGGGCCGGAAATCATTACGGGCATCCGGGCAAAGAGGCCCTAAAGCGGATGAAAGAAAGGGGCTGTCCCATCGATCGCACGATGGATCGGGGGCAGATGACCCTCCGGAGAGAGGAGGGCAGATGGAAATACCGGGTGCGCTTTCCCTGAGGGCCGAGTCGACCTCAATCTGCCGGTCCATCCCCCTCTGACAGCCGGTCCTCGCTGACGCTGATCGTCTTAGCGTGTTCGATCAGAGTCCGGTAGTGGTCAAGGCCCTTGAGATCATTCAGGGGGTGGATGAAGCACTCGCCGGAGGACTTCTCCACCAAGACAGGGCCGAACTTGCCGTAGCTAAAAGCAGTGTAGCCGTCCCCGGTGGCCAGGAGCTGACCTCCCTTGCCGGCCGCGGAACCGACCTCTTTGCCGTGGAACAAAGAGGCGAGAAGACCCGTCTTCTTATCATTTGGTGCAGTCAGATTCCCGGGGTCTAATTTCACGGGAAGGAAGTCGAAAATATAGTAGCGGTGGCAGACCCAGGCGTGATAGAAGATATTCTCATCGGGCGCCAGCCGGTTGATATAGTTTTGCGCAAGCTGATAGGCTTCGTGAACGCCTGTGACTTTTTGCTCCATCGTTTTCTCCTCGCGAAATTGCCTGTATGTATTGCGGATGCTTGATCACCATTATAAGCCTTTTCCCATCGAGATAAGCTTTTTTTCATCTGCCGTCTCAGGACTTGGTCCCGGACTCCTGGGACCGGCGCTTTTGCCCCGGAAGACAGCAGATTGACTTGTCCGGTTGGGGATTTTACAATCGTTTTCATGGAGACGATAAATCATGATATCAAGACGGGACAATTTCACAGGGCCTATTTGCTCTATGGAGAGGAAGACTATCTCAAGCTCCAGTACCGGGATCGCTTGATCAAGGCCCTGACAGGCGGAGGAGAAAGTGTCAACTTCAGCCGCCTGGAGGGGGAGTCCTGCAACCTGAAGGACATGATTGACCTGGCGCAGACGATGCCCTTTTTTGCGGAATACCGCTGCATCCTGCTCATGGAGTCCGGCTTCTTCCAGAGCAGCAATGATGAGCTTGCGGCCTACCTCGAGGCGGTGCCGGAGACGGCCGTACTCATCTTTGTCGAGAAGAAGGTCAACAAGTCGACCAAGTCCTTCAAGACGATCGGCAAGTATGGCTATGCCTGTGATTTCTCAAAGCCCGGTGAGGAGACCCTTATGAAATGGATCGGAGCTCGCCTTGCCAGGGAGAAGAAGACGATGGCGCCCGAGGCCTGGAGGGAGTTCTTCCTCCGAAGCGGGGAGAATATGGAGAATATGGAGCGGGAGTTCGAGAAGCTGGTGATGTACTGCTTCGACAGGGACCGCATCGAGCTCAATGACGTCCGGGCGATCACGGTTCGGCCGTTAAATGACAGAGTCTTCGACCTGGTCGATGCGATGGCCGACCGGGATACCCGGAGACTGATGGATTGCTACGCAGACTTGGTCACGGCCAAGGAGCAGCCCCTTCGCATCCTAAGCCTGCTGGAACGCCAATTCATGCAGATGCTTGCGGTGCGGCAGATGTCCGCCGACCACCTGTCCGATCAGACAATCGGGAAGAAACTCTCGATTCCGCCCTATATCGTGGGGAAAATTCGGCGCAGTTCAAGAGCCTACAGGCAGGAGCAGATCAGGCAGCTGCTCGCGGACGCCTCCGATGTGGAGGAGCGGATTAAGACCGGCCGGATTTCGGATCGGATGGGGGTGGAACTTCTGATGATGCAGTATGCCAATGACGGGTATGCCAATGACGGGAATTAAGCCTTGACAGGACCGATGCCGAACAGTATTATGTACGAGTATGTTTACATTGAACTGTCCGTGTCCGGCTACAATGTAACTAAGGATTTTTCCTATAAGAAACATTCGATTTACATTGGAGGTAATCTAAATTGGCTAACATTAAGTCTGCAAAGAAGAGAGTACTCGTAACTGCCACCAAGACCGCCAGAAACAAGGCGATCAAGTCAGAGGTGAAGACCTATGTCAAGAAGGTGGACGCAGCGGTTGAGGCCGGAGACAAGGACGTGGCCGCCGCGGCGCTCAAGGAAGCAACCGGCGTAATCGCCAGGGCATGCTCTAAGGGCGTTTATCATAAGAACACGGCCGCCCGCAAGGTATCTCGTCTCAGCAAGGCTGTCAATAAGCTCGCTTAATCGACAGGACGAGAAGAGGCGCCAGAGGAGTGAAGGATAAGAGAGTCAACAGCCCGACATCTGTTGGCTCTCTTTTTTCGACCTCCGCCGATGGAATGAGGATCCCGCAGACCATAGCTGCTGATGCAAGAGGAGAGAACTCATGGGAATTGACCAGCGTAAAATCCGCAATTTCTGTATAGTGGCCCATATCGACCACGGGAAGTCCACCCTGGCTGACCGCATCATTGAGATGACCGGAACCCTGACCAAGCGCGAGATGCAAGAGCAGGTCCTGGACACGATGGATCTGGAACGCGAGCGCGGAATTACCATCAAATCACAGGCGGTTCGAGTGATCTACCGGGCCAAGGACGAGGAGGAGTATATCTTCAACCTGATTGACACCCCGGGCCATGTGGACTTCAACTATGAGGTCTCCCGCGCTCTGGCGGCCTGCGACGGGGCGATCCTCGTGGTGGACGCCAGCCAGGGGGTTGAGGCCCAGACCTTGGCCAATGTCTATCTGGCCATAGATCATGATCTGGAAGTCCTGCCTGTGATCAACAAGATCGACCTCCCCTCCGCCGACCCGGACCGGGTCAAGAGTGAGGTCGAAGATGTGATCGGGCTGGACTGCGAGAATGCCCCTCTTGTGTCCGCCAAAACAGGCCTTCATGTGGAAGATGTTTTGGAAGCGATTGTCCATAGTCTGCCGGCACCCAAGGGGGACAGAAATGCTCCCTTAAAGGCACTGATCTTCGACTCTCTCTATGACCCCTACAAGGGGGTGATTGTCTTCGTGCGTCTCAAAGAGGGAAGGATGAAGCGGGGGGATAAGGTCTGCATGATGGCCAGCGGCTATAGCTGCGATCTTGTGGAAGTGGGCTATTTCGGCGCCGGCCAGCTGATCCCCTGCGATGAGCTGGAGGCCGGGATGGTGGGTTATTTCACCGCCTCCATTAAGGATTTAAGAGAGACCAGAGTCGGGGATACGGTCACCTCGGCTGACCGGCCGGCCGCGGAGGCACTCCCGGGCTACAAGAGGGTCCAGCCCATGGTTTACTCCGGAATCTATCCGGCGGATTCTGCCAAATATCCGGAGCTGCGTGAGGCCCTTGAAAAACTCCAGCTCAATGATGCGGCACTCCAGTTTGAGCCGGAGACCTCCGCGGCTCTGGGATTCGGTTTCCGCTGCGGCTTTCTGGGACTTTTGCACCTGGATGTCATTCAGGAGCGGCTGGAGCGGGAGTATAAGCTCGACCTGGTGACGACGGCGCCGGGCGTTGTCTATCGGGTTCACAAGACGGATGGGACCCTCATAGAACTTACAAACCCGTCCAATCTACCGGATCCCTCCGAGATCGACTACATGGAGGAGCCGGTAGTAGACGCGCAGATCATGGTTACATCCGACTATATCGGGGCCATCATGGACCTCTGCCAGGAGCGCCGCGGCCAGTATATCGGTATGGAGTATATGGAAGAGGGCAGGGCCCAGCTGCGCTATACCCTTCCGCTCAACGAGATCATCTATGATTTCTTCGATGCCCTGAAATCCAGAAGCCGGGGCTATGCTTCTCTTGACTACGAGATGAAGGGCTATCAGCGGTCCGACCTGGTCAAGCTCGATATTCTGATCAACAAGGAGCAGGTGGATGCCCTGTCCTTCATCGTATTCTCCGGTACGGCTTATGAGCGGGGGAGGAAGATGTGCGAGAAGTTAAAGGAGGAGATCCCGAGACACCTCTTTGAAATACCCATCCAGGCGGCGGTCGGAGGCAAGGTGATCGCCAGGGAGACAGTCAGGGCCATGCGAAAAGACGTCCTGGCTAAGTGTTACGGGGGGGATATCTCCCGCAAGAAGAAGCTCCTGGAGAAGCAGAAGGAGGGAAAGAAGCGCATGCGGCAGGTCGGAAGCGTGGAGATCCCCCAGGAGGCCTTTATGGCGGTCCTCAAGCTGGATTCAGACGATTAAGAACAGACCGAGAACACGAAAGGAGGCCGTTCCGTGGAAGCTCTGGAGCTCTACATACACATTCCCTTTTGTGTCAGAAAATGCCTCTATTGCGATTTCAACTCTCATCCGGGAGGGCCGGGAGAGCATGAGGCCTACACGCGCGCTTTGATCCGGGAAATCGACTGGTGGGGCAGGCTGACAGGCAGGGCCCGGGTGGCTACGATTTATGTGGGGGGAGGCACTCCCTCCTGGCTCAACGATTCCCTGCTGGAGGAGATTTTCGCGGCGGTCAAGAGAAATTTCGCTCTGGATCAGGCGGCAGAGATCAGCCTGGAAGTAAATCCGGGCACGGCGACAGAGAAGACTCTCCTGGCCTATCGGAGGATGGGAATCAACCGCATTTCCATCGGCCTCCAGTCGGCCAACGACGAGGAGCTGGCCCTTCTGGGCCGGATTCATACATTCTCCGATTTCCTGCGCACCTTTGAGAGGGCCCGGGCGGCGGGCTTTGCCAATATCAATGTGGATATTATGACCGGCCTTCCCCATCAGACGGAGGACAAGCTCAAGAAGACCCTGCAGAAGTTGACGATGCTCAGACCCGAGCACATCTCCGCATACTCTCTGATGGTGGAGCCCGGCACCCCCTTCTACGAGCGATACGCAGAGGATGTCGCCAGAAGAGACCGGGGAGAGGGGACCACAGACCTGCCGGATGAGGCGCTTGACTACAGACTCTACGATCTGACAAGAGAATTTCTGATCGGGCGGGGGTACGGCCAGTATGAAATCTCCAATTATGCCAGGGAGGGTTTTGCCTGCCGCCACAATCTCGGTTACTGGGAGAGAAAGCCTTACCTGGGGCTGGGGGTGGGGGCGGCCTCCCTGCTTATGGACTCCTTCCCGGGAGACGGTGGGGGCGGGCGGAGGCCGGAGGGACTGAGAACCCCAGCTTATCCCAATATCCGCTTCTCCAACATCAAGGAGACAGACCATTATATTGAGCTCTGGGAGGCCTATGACCCAAGCAGGCAGGAGGGCCCGGACGAGATCCTGGCGGACGCCCCGTGGATTGATCCAAAGACCATTCAGAAGCTGACCTGCCGCGAGGCCATGGAAGAATTTCTCTTTCTGGGTCTGCGCAAGACGGGAGGAATTCGTGAGGCGGATTTTCTGGATGCATTCGGTCTTGCGATCGACAGCGTCTTCGGACCCGTCATAGAGAGCCAGAGAAGGAGAGGACTGGTACGGAGAGAAGGCGGGCAGATCGCTCTGACGAAAAGGGGCATCGACATCTCCAATGTCGTCCTGGCCGAGTACCTGCCCTGACAGAGAGGGCCTGCAGTAAGCGGGCAAAGAGGACAGGCCGACCTGTGTTGACAGGAGAAGGGGCCAACTTTACAATGAAGAACAGTTATAGCACTCAAGCATGATGACTGCTGATGCCGGAGGAGAGGAGTAAGCCATGGCTGATTCCAAGCAGATGGGTGAGGAGCTTTCCGAGCGTAAGTCCAAGATCCTAAACGCCATTATTCAGAACTATCTGGAGTCCGGGGAGCCGGTCGGTTCCAGGACAATTTCAAAGCTGGAGGGCGTGACCCTAAGCTCCGCCACCATCCGCAATGAGATGAGTGACCTGGAGGAGATGGGATATATTCTTCGCCCGCACAGTTCGGCCGGCCGCATTCCGACCGACCGGGGCTACCGATTCTATGTAGACCATCTTCTGGCGGAGAAGGATCAGGAAGTCCTGGAGCTCAAGGATTTTGTCATTCAGAAGACAGAGAAGATGGACAAGGTTCTGCAGCAGGTCGCCAGGTTCCTGGCCAAGACCACCCAGTACACATCCCTGATCTCCGCTCCCGCCATGAGCAGGAACCGGATCAAGTTCCTTCAGCTCTCCCAGGTCAATGACCATCAGATTCTGGCGGTCATCATGATGGGGGGCAACATGGTCAAGAGCCGCCTGATCGAGGTCGAGAGTGTCCTGAGCGGAGAGAACCTTCTCAAACTCAATATGCTGCTCAACAACAGCTTAAACGGGCTCACCGCGCAGGAGATTAACCTGACAACCATCTCCAAGCTCCAGGAGGAGGCGGGGATCCACGAGGATATCGTGGCAGAGGTTCTAAAGACCATTCCGGAGACCCTGCGGGAGGACGATGGACTTGAGATCTATACATCAGGGGCAACCAATATATTCAAGTACCCGGAACTGTCCGATCGCCAGAAAGCTTCCACCTTTATCTCTACATTTGAGGAGAAGGGACAGCTGGCGGAGCTGATTAACGACGTGCAGGAACAGAGCCTGAATAACCCGAACGCGACCGGAATCCAGGTCTATATCGGGAGTGAATCCCCCATGGAAAATATGCCGGACTGTTCTGTGGTCACAGCCAACTACGATCTGGGAGACGGAGTCAGGGGAACAATCGGTATCGTGGGACCCAAGCGGATGGATTACGCCAAGGTCATGGGCAGTCTCAAGGAGCTCAAGAGCAAGCTGTCTGAAATAATGGATGAGGCTCGCAGCTGACCCCGTCGCGCTTACCGGAAGCCGCAGTTTCTCTGCCTGTGGAAACAGACAGGGCAGCTGCGGATTTTTGCACTTGTTTTGTGAATATTTTTTGCAAATATGAGTTGACATGATCCGAGCCCGGTGTTATCTTAGTGCATGAAGATATTAGCACTCGACATGAATGAGTGCTAATTGAAACAAAATCCCGGAGCGCAAGCTCGAGAAAGGTGGTAATTTTTTTGGCTGAAGAGATGAAGACTCCAGAAAGCAGCACGCAGGAGGCTGTGCAAGAAGCCGTAAGAGAGGCCAGAGAAGAGGCGAGAAGGCAGGCGGATCTGAATTCGACCGGGACGGATGAAGCGCATCCGACCGGGGAAGAGGAAATCCCCGGGGCCGAGGCAGAAGCGGATTCTCATCAGGAGGAGACGGTAGAAGCTAATGATACACAGGATCCGGATGATCGAGAGCAGGAAGATTCTGCGAATGAGGAAGCCCTTCCAGGGAAGAAGGATCCGAAGGATGAAAAGATTGCAGACCTGACGGACCGGATCGCCCGTCAGATGGCGGAGTTTGATAATTTCCGCAAGCGGACGGAGAAGGAGAAGAGCAAGAGCTTCGAGCTTGGAGCCTCATCCATCATCGAGAAGATTCTTCCCGTGGTCGATAATTTCGAGCGCGGCTTGTGTACCCTGCCGGAGGGAGAGACGGACGCCTTTGCCGAGGGCATGGATAAGATCTACAAGCAGCTGGTCACGACCCTGGCCGATCTGGGAGTCAGCCCCATCGAGGCGCTGGGACAGACCTTCGATCCGGAGCTCCACAACGCAGTGATGCACGTGGAGGATGAGAATTTCGGGGAGAATGAGATCGTAGAAGAGCTCTTAAAAGGCTACAAGTTCCACGATCGGGTCATCCGGCACAGTATGGTCAAGGTGGCCAACTGAGGATGCCAAAAGTGTATTCATCAGATTCAATAGATTGATTAGGAGGAAAGATATATGAGCAAGATTATCGGAATTGACTTAGGAACAACCAACAGCTGTGTCGCCGTTATGGAGGGCGGACAGCCCAATGTAATCCCCAATAAGGAAGGCGCGAGAACCACGCCCTCCATCGTGGCATTTACCAAGAGCGGCGAGCGTCTGGTCGGTGAGCCGGCCAAGAGACAGGCTGTGACCAATGCGGAGAAGACCATTGCTTCAATTAAGAGGGATATGGGAACGGATAACGGCCGGGTCATTGACGGCAAGAAGTATTCGCCCCAGCAGATCTCCGCAATGATCCTCTCCAAGCTCAAGGATGATGCCGAGAACTATCTGGGAGAGAAGGTGACGGAGGCGGTGATCACGGTTCCCGCATACTTCAATGACGCCCAGCGGCAGGCCACCAAGGACGCCGGCAAGATCGCCGGTCTCGACGTTAAGCGTATTATCAACGAGCCCACGGCGGCTGCTCTGGCATACGGTCTCGACAATGAGAAAGAGCAGAAGATCATGGTCTATGACCTTGGCGGCGGTACCTTCGATGTATCTGTCATTGATATCGGCGACGGAGTCATTGAGGTTCTCTCGACCAACGGAGACACCCATCTGGGAGGCGATGACTTCGATGATGCCATTGTCGAGTGGATGCTGTCTGAATTCAAGAAGACGGACGGCGTGGACCTGTCCGGTGACAAGATGGCCATGCAGAGACTGAAGGAGGCTGCCGAGAAGGCCAAGAAGGAACTCTCGTCCGCAACGACAACCAATATCAATCTCCCCTTCATTACTGCTACGTCCGAGGGACCCAAGCACTTTGACATGGATTTGACCAGGGCTAAGTTCGAGGAACTGACCCATAACCTGGTCGAGAGGACGGCAGCGCCGGTTCAGAATGCCCTTCGCGATGCGGGACTTAACATGAATGACCTGGGCAAGGTCCTCTTGGTCGGCGGCTCTACCCGTATTCCCGCCGTACAGAAGAAGGTGGAGGAGCTGACCGGCAAGGAGCCCTCCAAGAATCTGAATCCGGATGAGTGCGTTGCCATCGGAGCCGCCATCCAGGGCGGTAAGCTGGCAGGCGATGCCGGCGCCGGCGACATCCTCCTTCTGGACGTCACCCCCCTGTCTCTGTCCATCGAGACCATGGGAGGCGTCGCCACCCGTCTGATCGAGAGAAATACGACGATTCCCACCAAGAAGAGTCAGATTTTCTCTACCGCTGCTGATAACCAGACCGCGGTCGATATCAATGTGGTTCAGGGTGAGCGTCAGTTTGCCAAGGACAACAAGTCTCTGGGACAGTTCCGTCTGGATGGGATTCCCCCGGCACAGCACGGTGTTCCTCAGATCGAGGTGACCTTCGATATCGACGCCAATGGGATTGTGACCGTATCCGCCAAGGATCTTGGAACCGGCAAGGAGCAGCACATCACCATTACGGGCGGCTCCAATATGTCGGATGATGATATTGAGAAGGCAGTCCGGGAGGCTCAGGAGTATGAGGCTCAGGACAAGAAGCGCAAGGAAGCGGTCGACACCAGAAATGACGCGGACTCCTTTGCCTTCCAGACAGAGAAGGCTATGGAGGAGGTAGGCGACAAACTTGACCCGGCAGACAAGTCCGCGGTTGAGGGAGACTTAAAGGCTCTTCGCGATCTCCTGAACCAGTACACGCAGCCGGAGGAACTCTCCGACGGACAGGTGGGTGAGATCAAGGCAGCCCTCGAGAAGTTGCAGGGATCTGCCCAGAAGGTATTCTCCAAGATGTATGAGCAGCAGGCGGCCGCCCAGCAGGCACAGACTGCCGGAGGCCCCGAGGCGGGAGCTGAGACGGGAAATACAGCAGCCGGCAACGATGATGTTGTAGATGCAGACTTCAAGGAAGTTTAATTAGATTATGGCAGAAAAGAGAGATTTTTATGAGGTGCTGGGCGTCGACAGAAATGCGGACGACGCAGCGCTGAAAAAAGCATATCGGAATCTCGCCAAGAAGTATCACCCGGATTCTCATCCGGGTGATAAGGCTGCTGAGGAGAAGTTTAAGGAAGCTTCCGAGGCCTATGCCGTTCTCTCGGATCCTGAGAAACGCCGCCAGTACGACCAGTTTGGCATGGGAGCCTTCGATGGGAACGGAGCAGGCGGGGCCGGCGGCTTCGACTTCTCCGGCATGGATTTCGGAGATATCTTCGGAGATCTCTTCGGGGGCTTTGGCGGTTTCGGCGGCTTCAGCGGATCTTCTGCCCAGCGGGGTCCTCATAAGGGGGCAAATGTCCATGCGGCAGTCCGGATCAGCTTCAAGGAGGCAGTCTTCGGCGTGGTCAAGGAGCTGGATCTGAACCTGAAGGAGGAGTGCCCCAGCTGCCATGGCTCGGGCTGTAAGCCGGGCACAGGCAAGAAGACCTGCGCCAAGTGCGGCGGCAAGGGCCGGGTTGTCATGACACAGCAGTCCATGTTCGGCACCATGCAGAATGTGACGACCTGCCCCGATTGCGGAGGCAGCGGCCAGGTGATTGAGAACCCCTGTCCCGATTGCCACGGAAGCGGCTATGTCACAAAACGTAAGAGGATCCAGGTCAATATCCCGGCAGGGATTGACAATGGCCAGTCTGTTCGTATCCGTGATAAGGGAGAGCCCGGAACAGGAGGCGGCCCCAGAGGAGACCTCCTGGTGGAGGTTCGTGTCTCGGCCCATCCGATTTTTCAGAGAAACGGCTACGACCTCTACTCATCGGCGCCGATCACTTATGCGCAGGCGGCGATCGGAAGTGAGGTGGAGATTGACACCATCGACGGCAAGGTGCTCTACACGGTAAAGGCGGGCACCCAGACAGACACGAGAATTCGCCTGCGCGGCAAGGGCGTGCCAAGTCTGCGCAACAAGAATGTGCGCGGCGACCACTATGTCACCCTGGTCGTTCAGACACCGACGCATTTGAGCGAGGAGGCCAAGGAGGCCCTTCGGCAATTTGACGCCCTCTCCGACAAAAGTCTCTCATCGGACGCTTCGTCCAAGCCCAGGAAAAAGGGCTTTCGCGAGAAGATGCAGGAGATGAAGGATCGGTTTGACGACGCAATGGAATGAGAAAATCAATCAATGAGCATGGCGAGCGGCCGGCCCTCCCCAAGAGGACCGGTCGCCCGCTTTTTACTTGCCTGTCTGTGTCCGGTCCGACATAAGGACGCAGGAATAGGGCATTATTGCGGGAATAAGGGGGAGAAGACCTATCGGATATAGGCAAAATGACTTTTTTTTTCAAAAATCGCTTGAAATCAAAGAGCATTTTGCATAAAATAAACGATGTAAGTTATGTGAACGCGTTGGAAACGTTTACAAGTTAAGGTACTTTTATGGAGGGAAATATGAAAAGTAAAAAACTTGTAGCACTTGGCTTGGCAGCCCTGATGGGAGTTTCTGCTCTGGCAGGCTGCGGGGGCTCAAAGTCATCTGACAACAACAAGAAAGATGGCGAGAGCAAGTCAGCTACGCTCACCGTCTGGTCACCGTCCGAGGATCAGTCCGAGGAGCAGGGAAACTGGCTCAAGAAGGAATTAGAGGCATTCCAGAAGGCACATCCGGAGTGGAAGCTCACCTTTAACACCGGCGTATGCCCCGAGGGTGATGCCAAGACTATGGTTGCAACCGATCCCGGAGCTGCTGCGGATGTATTCATGTTTGCCAATGACCAGATCCCTGACCTGCTCAAGGCCAACGCTCTTGCTGAGCTGGGCGGAACAACCCTTGAGGCAATCAAGAAGAACAACAATGAGACGACCGTCAACACGGTAACCTACAACAACGCCGTCTATGGTGTTCCCTTCACCGGCAACACATGGTTTATGTACTATGACAAGCGCGTCTTCTCTGCCGATGATGCCAAGAACCTCGACACCATGCTCAAGAAGGGCAAGGTAGGCTATCCCTTATCCAACTCCTGGTACTTCCAATCTACCTATGTGGCAAACGGCTGCACCATGTTCGGTAAGGACGGCAAGGATGAGAAGGCAGGCTTCGACTTCGGTGGCGAGAAGGCAACCGCAGTTACCAATTACTTGATCGACATGGCCAAGAATCCCAACTTCAAGGATGCCAACGGCCTGACCCCCAGCACTCTGGCAGACGGAACCGTTAACGCTCTGTTCTCCGGCGCATGGGACTACAAGGCAGTTGTAGATGCTCTCGGCAAGGAGAATGTCGGCATCGCCATTCCTCCCAAGTTCACAGTAGGCGGCAAGGAAGTTCAGATGAAGGCCTTCGCAGGTTCTAAGGCAATCGGTGTGAACCCGAACAGCAAGAACTCCGAGATCGCAGTTGCTCTGGCAGCTTTCCTCGGAAGCTCCCAGGCACAGAAGGATCACTATGATCTCCGCAAGGTGATCCCCTCAGATACCTCTCTGAACATTTCCGATGATCTGGCCAAGGTTCAGCTGGATACCATGCAGAATGCAGCAATCGTTCAGCCGCTGCAGTCAGCTATGGGACAGTACTGGACTCCTGCAGAATCTATGGGTAAGGAAATCATTGCAGGCACTGTAACGCATGAGAATGCTGCCGAGAAGACGGAGAGCATGAACAAGGCGATGAATACGGCTGCTGTTCAATAATCTTGCATTTACTGACGGAGGGAATGCGGTATGTCTTAGGACCGCATTCCTCTTTGCTTATAGAATTGGGCTAATCGTATGGAAAAAAGACAAATGCAGAGTAAAATCCCCTTGGCAAAGGCGATTGCCGCAGGAGATTTACAGACAAAGCTTTCCATTCCCTTTATGGGACTTGGAATATTTTTGAAAGGGCAGAGGATCAAGGGCTGTCTCATTTTCCTGCTGGAAGTTGCCTTTGCCTTCTATATGGCCACTTCCGGAATTTATGCCTTATCCAAACTGCCCAGCCTGGGCGATACAGCGCATCAGAAGGTGTGGAACGAGGCAAAACAGGTCTATGAATACACAGCCGGAGATAATTCACAGTTGATCCTTCTGACCGGCGTAGTGGCGTGCTTTGTAATTGCGGGATTTATCCTCCTGTGGATTATGCAGATGAAGCATGCCTATAGGCTGCAGTTACAGAAAGAGAACAAGATCCATATCAAGACATTCTCTGAGGATATCAGGTCACTCTATGATGAGAATCTGCACATTACCCTCATGTCCCTGCCCTGCGCTGGGATCTTGATCTTCAACATCGTGCCCCTGGTCTACATGATCAGTATGGCTTTCACATCCTATTCCAAGGAAGACAACCACTTGCAGTTGTTCAGCTGGAATGGGCTGGCGCAGTTCCAGCGTGTCCTGAATATTGGCGGGAATATCGGCCGGCAGTTCTGGCACGTTCTGGCCTGGACGGTTGTGTGGGCGATTGCCGCAACCTTCTTAAATTACATTCTCGGAATGATTCTCGCGATGGTTATCAATCGCAGAGACACAAAGGCAAAGGGATTCTGGCGTTTCTGTTTCGTCCTCTCCATTGCCGTTCCGCAGTTCGTATCCCTGATGATCATGAACATCATGCTGCAGCCGTCGGGCGCAATCAACGTCCTTCTGCAGAACTATGGATTGATCAAGGGCCCCCTGCCTTTCTTTACAGATGCTATGTGGGCCAGGATCACCATCATCATCATCAATATCTGGATCGGTATTCCCTATACGATGCTCCAGGTAACGGGTATCCTGCAGAATATTCCGAGTGAACTGTATGAGGCCGCCCGTATGGATGGAGCAGGTCCGGTCAAGATCTTCCTGAAGATAACATTGCCCTATATGTTATTCGTGACGACCCCCTACCTGATCACATCATTCGTGGGCAACATCAATAACTTCAACGTGATTTACCTCTTATCCGGTGGTGGACCAACCTATGTCGGCGATACGGCAGGACAGACGGATCTTCTGGTAACATGGTTGTACAAGCTGACGATCGACCAGCAGTACTACAATCTCGGTGCAGTCATTGGTATCCTGACCTTCGTTATCCTGACGGTTGTTACGCTTGTGACCTACCGCAGGTCGAAATCCTATAAGAACGAGGAGGCATTCATGTGATGAATACGAATAAAGTAAAGCGTAACCGAAGAAGCTTGTCCAAACGTATCAGCAACCTCGTTGTTCATCTGATTTTGGCGATCCTTGCGGTAATCTGGGTACTGCCTATTTTCTGGATCGTTCTGACAAGTTTTAGAGCAGAACCCGGCTCATATGTCAGCACCTTCCTGCCCAAGAGCTATACTCTGGCAAACTATGTCAAGCTCTTTACGGACCGGAATGTATTGGACTTCCCCCGTATGTTCGGGAATACACTGATCATTGCCATCTGCACATGTATCATCTCGACATTCTTCGTCCTGTCGGTGTCTTTCAGCCTGTCGCGCATGCGGTTCAGGTTCCGGAAGCCCTACATGAACCTGGCAATGATCCTGGGACTCTTCCCCGGATTCATGGCGATGATTGCGGAGTACTACATCTTAAAGGCACTCGGTCTGACCGAGGGATCCTTGATCCGCCTGGCCCTGATCATTGTGTACTCTGCCGGAACCGGACTGGGATTCCAGATCACAAAGGGCTATTTCGACATGATTCCGAGGGCGATTGATGAGGCCGCAATCGTGGATGGGGCAACTCAGTGGCAGGTATTCACAAGAATTACCATCCCGCTGTCCAAGCCCATCATCATATACACGATTATGACGTCTTTCATCGGTCCCTGGGTAGACTTCATCTTCGCAAAAGTAATTGTCCGCGCGAATTCAGATCAGTTTACCGTTGCGA
This sequence comes from Shuttleworthella sp., assembly GCF_057251025.1. Lineage (NCBI taxonomy): Bacteria > Bacillati > Bacillota > Clostridia > Lachnospirales > Lachnospiraceae > Shuttleworthella > Shuttleworthella sp. The sequence continues at coordinate 73,946 of NZ_DBHIDN010000003.1, read as the reverse complement.
TCGGCCTGTGGAATATGCTGCAGAAGGAGTATATCAACCAGTGGTACACATGCTTTGCGGCAGGTGCCGTTGTAATCTCCGTACCGATTGCGATCCTCTTTGTCTTCATGCAGAAGTTCTACGTTGAGGGAATGTCGGGAGCAGTAAAGGGATAAGTTTGGCGGAAGCAGCGATGCCCTGCATCGACAGTCGCCGGAATTTATGCTAGTATGGCACACGGAAATGCCTTCCCAAGGGGAGGCATCCGTGTGCTTTTTTGCGTCCCGGACAAGAGGGATGCCGCGGGTCGTCTGGCCTTTTCCCGTAAGGCCGGCTCTGCCGGCAGAATCGGCCTTTCCCGGGGAAAGAGGAGAGTGTATGGATTATATCTGCTATACGATTGAGACGAGGGAAGAGGCCGAGGAAATCGTGACATATCTCCTGGCAGAGCAGGGCGTCGATTCAGTCGAGATTGAGGACCTGATACCGGTGGACGACAGCATCCAGGGAGAGAACTTCGAGGAATTGCAGCCCGATTTGCCCGCGGATGACGGATCCTGCCGCATTCGAATCTATCTGGACGCGAAAGAGGACCATTCTGCACTCCTTGAGAGGATCAGAGCTTCCCTGGAGGCGGCCAGAGCCTATGCCGATATGGGGTCTCTTACGATCACAGAGCATCTGGTTCGGCAGGAGGACTGGCAGGACAAGTGGAAGGACTTCTTCCACAGCTTCACCATTGAAGACATCCTCTTCGTGCCCGGCTGGGAAGAGGTCCCGGCGGATCTGTCCGGCAGGATTCTGATCCGAATTGACCCGGGCACCGCCTTCGGTACGGGAAAACACGAGAGCACCAAGTTGTGCGTTCAGGCAATGCGTAAGTATTTAAAAGAGGGCGATGCGGTCCTGGATGTGGGATTCGGGTCGGGGATTCTCTCCCTGCTTGCCGCCCGCCTGGGGGCCGGCCCGCTTGCGGGGACGGATATCGATCCCGCCTGCAGGGAGCCGATCGCCCGGAATATGAAGGCCAACGGTCTGTCCTATGATCCGGCCCGCTTTTATATCGGAGATCTGAGGGATGATCGTCTCCTGCAGAGGGACTTGGGCGAGGCCTGCTACGATATTGTCTTCTCGAATATCCTGGCGGATATCATCGTGTCTATGGCAGGGCCTCTTCGGGACCGGATCAAGCCGGGAGGAATACTGATTACATCGGGCATTATCGACTTCAAGCAGGAGGAGGTGGCCGAGGCCCTAAGAGGACAGGGCCTGGAGATCCTTGAGATCAATGGCCTGGGTGAGTGGCGGAGTGTGATCTGCAGGCGGCCGGCATGATCTTCTGCAGGGCAGAGACAGCCGGAAATCGGCCCCCGGCAGAGCACAAGCAATAAGGTATGAGAAGAGCAGGTGGCTAGGATGCAGCAGGTCTTCGTCGATGAAAAGCAAGTGAATGGAGAGCTTGTCAGCGTCACAGGAGAGGACGCAAGACACCTGGGCAGGGTGGTCCGCATTCGCCCCGGCGAGGAAATCCGCATCAGCGTGCGGGGAGCAAAGGACTATTTCGGCCATGTTCTGACCGTGGACCGGGATGAGCTCACAGTCAAACTGCTGGAGGAGGCTGCCAGCACGGAACTGATCCAGCGGATCAGCTTATTTCAGGCCATCCCCAAGGGGGATCGGATGGAGACGGTCATTGAGAAGGCGGTCGAACTTGGCGTGCATGAGATTATTCCGGTGGAGACCAAGTACTGTGTCGTCAAGCTGGATGAGAAGAAGCAAAAGAGAAAGATCGAGCGCTGGCAGACAATTGCGGCCAATGCTGCCCGTCAGTCCAAGAGGAGCATGATTCCGCAGATCGGAGAGGTCATGTCCTATGCCAGGGCTTTGGACTACGCCTCGAGCAAGGAAGTCCTCCTGCTTCCCTATGAGCATGCCGGCGAGATGCGCCTGACCGCCGAGGCCCTGGCGGACGCGGCGGAAGCGAAGAGCATTGCTGTCATCATAGGACCCGAGGGCGGCTTTGCCGCAGAGGAAGTCGACCGGGCCCGACTGAGACAGAATACCAGGGTGATCTCCCTGGGAAGGCGGATTCTTCGGACTGATACGGCGGCCATTGCCGCCATAACCATGGTCATGATGGCCTGTGAGAGCAAGTAGAGGATCAGATGGAAGTATATTTGGATAATTCAGCCAGCACGAGGACTGATCAGGACGTAGTGGATCTGATGGTTCGGGTCCTGCGGGAGGATTATGGCAATCCCTCTGCCCTGCACACTAAGGGAATGAAGGCGGAGGCCTATCTCAGAGAGGCCAGGGAGCAAATTGCAGGGACGCTCAAGGTGAAGAGCAAGGAGATCGTATTTACTTCCGGCGGCACCGAGGGGAATAACCTGCTTGTACTGGGCGCGGCCCATGCCAACGCCAGAGCGGGCAAGCATATCCTGACCTCCCCTTTTGAACACGCCTGTGTCTATGAGAGCATGCGCTTTCTGGAAGAAGAGGGCTATGAGATCGAAGAGCTGCATGTAGACCGGGACGGCAGAATCGATCCGGAGGAACTTCGTGACCGGATCCGGCCCGATACGATCCTGGTCAGCATCATGCAGGTCAACAATGAGATGGGCGCCCTGCAGCCTCTCGCGGAGATCGGACGCATTGTAAAAGAGGTCAACCCCGCCTGTCTCCTGCACACAGATGCCGTTCAGTCCTACGGCAAGATCCGAATCGTTCCCAGGGACCTGGGGGTGGATCTTCTGGCCGCTTCCGGCCACAAGATCCACGGGCCCAAGGGAAGCGGCTTTGTCTATATCAAGGATAAGAGCAAGCTGAGCCCTCTGCTCCTGGGCGGCGGCCAGGAGCGGGGCTATCGGTCCGGAACAGAGAACACCGCGGCCATTGCCGGATTGGGCCTGGCCGCGGAGAAGATCTGCGCCGGACTGGAAGAGAATCAGGACAGACTCTACAAGTTAAAGGAACATCTGATCGAACGACTGACCAGGATCCCGGGCCTTACGGTCAACGGCCGGACCGGTCGTGACTCCGCTCCCCAGATCATCTCTGTCTCTCTGGAGGGGATCCGGGCGGAGGTAATGCTGCACGCCTTGGAGGACAAGGGGATCTTCGTCTCCGCGGGAAGCGCCTGCTCCTCCAACCATCCAAGGATCAGCCGAACCCTTCAGGCCATCGGCCTGAAAAGAGAGCTCCTGGATTCCACCATCCGGATCTCCCTCTCCGTCTACACGACAATGGAGGAGATTGATTATACCTGCGACTGTATGGGGCAGCTGGTTCCCATCCTGGCAAGATTTCGCAGGCACTAGTCCGGCAAACAATAGAAGAATAGGATAGAGCAAATGGTTCAATATAAAGCGTTCTTAATCAAATACGGAGAGATCGCCATCAAGGGCAAGAACAGACATGTCTTTGAGGAGGCTCTGGAGAAACATATCAAGCGCAATTTGCGTGACTGCGAGGGGGAATTCGCCGTGGAGAGACAGACGGGCCGCATTTTTGTCCGCTGCCTGTCCGATTACGATTATGAGGAATTGATGGGAGCACTATCCCGGGTCTTCGGAATCGTATGGATCTGCCCCTGTGTCCTGACAGAGATCAAGGACTTTGAGGAGACGGCCGGGGAGATCGTCGACTACATAGGAGAGGCCTTCAGCGACCGGCATGTGACATTCAAGGTGAAAGCCCGCCGCCCCAACAAGAAGTATCCGATCCACACGATGGACTTAAATGCCATGATCGGCGAGAAGATCCTGGAAGCCTATCCGGAAATGAGAGTGGATGTGCACCATCCGGACTTTGAACTGAATGTAGAGATCCGAGAGCAGATTAACTTCTATGCCAGGATGATCCCCGGTCCCGGCGGCATGCCGGTCGGGACCAACGGCAAGGCCATGCTCCTCTTGTCCGGAGGAATCGACTCCCCTGTGGCCGGCTGGATGATCGCAAAGCGGGGTGTCAGCTTGGAGGCGACCTATTTTCACGCTCCGCCCTACACTTCCGAGCGGGCCAAGCAGAAGGTGATCGACCTGGCCGGTCAGGTGGCCAAGTACGCGGGACCCATCCGCCTCCATATTGTCAACTTCACGGACATCCAGCTCCATATCTACGAGCAATGCCCTCATGACGAGCTGACCATTATTATGCGCCGCTATATGATGAAGATCGCGGAGCATTTCGCCGTAGAAAGCGGATGCATGGGACTGGTGACCGGAGAGTCGATCGGTCAGGTGGCCTCACAGACCATGCAGTCCCTGCTCTGCACGGATGCGGTCTGTCAGCTGCCCGTCTACCGTCCCCTGATCGGCTTCGATAAGCAGGACATCGTCTCTGTCTCCGAGAAGATTGACACCTATGAGACCTCCATCCTGCCCTATGAGGACTGCTGCACCATTTTCGTGGCCAAGCATCCTGTCACCAAGCCAAGGCTTGATATCATCGAGCGCAGCGAGGCCAAGCTCGGTGAGAAGATGGAGGAACTCTGCCGGCAGGCGATCGAGACAAGAGAGAGCATCCTCTGTAAGTGACCCGGTCCGGGAGACGAAGGGAAGCGAGAAAAATGTGAGAGAAAAGAAAAACAGCCCCGAGTCTGTCTCGGGACTGTTCTTTCAAGATGGAATTTCTTCTTGCTGAGATGGGATTATTCGACCACGTAGGGCTTTAAGGCTTCAAGGATCTCATCGACATTGTCCTGCGCATGGATGGACAGCTCAATGGGCTTAGAGAGGTCCAGGGAGAAAATTCCCATGATAGACTTGGCGTCGATGACATAGCGGCCGCTGATCAGGTCAAAATCGGAATCGAATTTGCCGATGGTATTGACAAAAGACTTGACCTTGTCAATGGAGTTGAGAGAAATCATCAATGTATTGCTCATATTAGCAACCTCCTCAATTGCTTGCGTATCCAGTGAATATTTGCTCTCATCTTACGACCCGGCAGGACAGATGTCAATGAAGAAGGATAAATGACAGAATAAGAAGCGGTCCCGAACGTGGGCTGAAAATGGATCCAGGCTATGAAGAAGGGGATCCGATTAACATAGAAAGAAGCGATATGAGAAGAGCGGCGCTACACAATCTGGGATGCAAGGTGAATTCCTATGAGACGGAGGCCATGCAGGAGATGCTTATGGAGGCGGGCTATACCATCGTCCCCTTTCAGGAGGAGGCAGATGTCTATGTCATTAATACCTGCTCCGTGACCAATATGGCTGACGCCAAGTCCAGACAGATGATTCACAGGGCCAGAAAGAAGAACCCGGAGGCCATCGTAGTCGCCACCGGTTGCTACGTCCAGGCCTCAGCGAAAGAGGCGGCCTCGGACCCGGCGATCGATATTGTCATCGGAAACAACAAGAAGACCCGTCTGGTCCAGGCCATTGATGATTTCTGCCGCAGTCGGGAGAGGATCCGGGAGGTCGATCCGGAAGATCCGCAGCTGGACTATGAGCAGCTCCGGGTCAGCCGCGCGGCTGAGCACACCCGGGCCTTCATCAAGGTTCAGGATGGCTGCAACCAGTTCTGCTCTTACTGCATCATCCCCCTGACCCGGGGCAGGATTCGGAGCCGCAGTCCGGAGGATATCCTCGCCGAAGCTCGTGATTTGGCGGCCCTTGGCTATCAGGAACTGGTCTTAAACGGAATCCACCTCTCTTCCTATGGGATGACCTCCTACAACCGACAGGTGGCGTCCCAGGAAATGGCCGGCGGAGGCCATCTGATCGAGCTCATTGAGGCAGTGGCGGAGCTGGATGGAATCAAGCGGATTCGGATTGGCTCGATGGAGCCCCGCCTGGTGGATTCGGCATTTGCAAGGCGGCTGGCCCGGGTGGACAAGGTCTGCCCCCACTTCCACCTCTCTCTCCAGTCCGGCTGTGACGACACCCTGCGGCGGATGAACCGGAAGTACACGACGGAAGAATTCCGCCAGGCGGTCCGGGTCCTGCGCGAGAACTTCGATCACCCGGCCATTACGACGGATGTCATCGTGGGCTTTCCCCAGGAGACAGAGGAGGAGTTCGAGACCTCAAGACGCTTTCTGGAGGAGATAGGCTTCTATGAGATGCACATCTTCAAGTATTCACGCCGGAGGGGAACCGTGGCCGATCAGATGCCGGGACAGGTCGACGAGATGACCAAGACCGGGAGGAGTCACATACTGCTCAGCCTGGCAGACCGGATGTCTGAAGATTTTCGGATCCGGGAAATCGGGAGGCAGACCGAGGCCCTCATGGAGACAAGAGAGAGGATATGCGGTGAGGACTATTGGACGGGTTTCACCGGCGAATATGTGCGCGTGGCGGTCCGGGCGGATGAAAGGGACCTGGGCAACCGTCTTGTTCCCGGCAGGCTTGGAAATTTCATCGGAGAGACACAGATTCTCTGTCTGGAGGAGGCATGAGAGAAGGGGGACACGCATGGACAGACCGCTGTTCCATGTGCATCCTGGTCAAAAAAAGCAAGCCCCGATTGGCTAGTTTATACGAATGTTTGAGACCGGTATTGAAAACGATTTCAGTACATGCTATATTTTGATGGCAATGATTGAAATTTTAGAATGAGGCAGGAGTTTGCTTATGAGACGAAGTGGTGTATTAATGCCTGTATTCAGTCTTCCGGGTGAGTATGGAATCGGTTGCTTTTCCCGGCAGGCATATCGCTTTGTGGACTTTCTGGCCGGGGCGGGACAGACCTATTGGCAGTTGCTTCCTCTGGGGCCGACCAGCTACGGAGATTCTCCCTACCAGTCCTTCTCTACTTTTGCGGGAAATCCCTATTTCATCAGCCTGGAAGAGCTGATTGACGGGGGGCTTCTCAGCGAGGAGGAGTGCAGGGCGGCCGATCTGGAGTCGGATCCGGAGAGGATCGATTACGCAATTCTCTATGAGAGACGCTATGACCTCCTGCGCATGGCTTTTGAGCGCAGCGGCATTGAGGGAAACCAGGATTTCCAGGCTTTTGTCAGGGACAATGCCTTCTGGCTGGAGGACTATGCCCTCTTCATGGCCCTGAAGAAGGCCAACGGAGGAAAGAGCTTCACGGAATGGGATCCCTCTCTGCGCGACCGGGAGCCGGAGGCCATGGACCGGGCCAGACAGGATTTTCGGCAGGAAATCCTCTTCCATGAATATCTGCAGTTTGTCTTCCAGGATCAGTACTTCCGCCTCAAGGCCTATGCCAACGGGAAGGGGATCGAGATCATCGGAGATATCCCCATCTATGTAGCTCATGACAGCTCTGATTTCTGGTGCAATCCCAGACTCTTCCAGGTAGATGAGCACAACCGGCTCACCGGTGTTGCCGGCTGCCCGCCGGACGGCTTCTCGGCAGAGGGCCAGCTCTGGGGCAACCCGCTCTATGACTGGGAGGGACAGAAGAGGGATGGCTTCTCCTGGTGGATCCGGAGAATCGAGCGCTGCATCAAGCTCTATGACGTGATCCGGATTGACCATTTCCGGGGCCTGGATGAGTACTATTGCATCCCGGCCGGCGCTCCCAATGCCATCCAGGGTTCCTGGCGGCCGGGGCCGGGCATCGAGCTCTTCGAGAGAATCTGGGAGGCCTCAGGCCGCGTATCTGTCCTGGTCGAGGACCTGGGCTTCATCACGGAATCGGTTCGCCGACTGGTTGAGAAGACCGCTTATCCCAATATGAAGGTATTGGAATTCGCCTTTGACTCAAGGGATACCGGCGGTGCCAACCTCTATCTTCCCCATAACTATGATAAGAATTGCGTGGTCTATACGGGAACGCATGACAACGAGACTCTGGTCGGCTGGATCCGAGGCCTGAACCCGGAGGACAAGCAGAAACTCCTGGCCTATCTGGGAACTGATGAGACCGATGAGCAGATCCTTGCCGAGCGGACCCTGCGTCTGGCGCAGGGATCGGTGGCGGACAGCTGCATCATCCCCATCCAGGACTATCTGGGCCTCGACAACAGGGCCAGAATCAACCGGCCTTCCACCCTGGGAGGAAACTGGTCCTGGAGGGTGAGAGAGGAGGCCCTGAGCTCTGACCTGGCCAAGTATATTTGGGAGATGACCGAGACCTATGGACGTCTGGACTCACAGAAGGAGAGGACAGAGTAGACAAGGAAGGACGATGTGAAGAATCTGACCATCAAGGATATTGCGAAATTATGCAATGTCAGTATCAGCACCGTCTCCCGGGCAATCAACAATGATCCGACGATCAATAGCAGGACACGGGCCAAGATTCTTCAGGTGGTTCAGCAGTATCAATACGTACCGAACAACAGCGCCAGAAATCTTCGCATGGTGGACAGCAATACGGTTGCTCTCTTAGTCAAGGGTATCGGCAACCCCTTCTTTCAGGAAATGATGACCTGCATTGAGAAGTGTCTGCGCAGGGGGAGCTGTAGCTTCCTCGTCCATAGCCTGCAGGAAGAGGAAGACCTGGTGCCGGCTGCAGTGCGGCTGGCCAAGGAGCGCCGGCTGAAGGGAATTATCTTTCTGGGCGGCTGCATGACCTATCCGGAGGCGGAGCTCAAGCAGATCCCTGTGCCGACCGTCCTGTGTTCCGTTGCGGTGGAAGAGGAAGATGGCCTGAATAAGGCGGCTTTCGTCACCATTGACGACGAGAAGGAAGCGCACAGGGCGATCGCCTATCTGATCGGACGCGGGCACAGAAGGATTGCATTGATCGCCGGTCATGAGGCGGACACGACCGTTGCCCGCTTAAGACGGATGGGATATTGCCGGGCTCTGGAGGAGGCGGGAATCGCCTATGATCCGGACCTGATTGGCTATGCCGATCCCGAGGAGGAGGGCTACACGGAGGCCTGCGGATATGAGACGGCCAAGCGGCTGATCGAGTCGGAGGCGGATTTTACCGCGATCTTTGCGATTTCAGACCGCCTGGCCCTGGGGGTCTATAAGGCCATCTATGACGCCGGGAAGAGGATTCCCGAGGATTATTCGGTCATGGGCTTTGACGGGATCGAGTCGGTTCGCTATTTGATCCCGCCTCTTACCAGTATCAAGCAGCCGACAGAGCAGATGGCGGAGACAGCAGTGGATCTCCTCTTTCGACAGATCCGAGGAGAACCGGTGCATGAAAAGCGACTCTTGGAGGCAAGTCTGATGGAGGCAGACTCTGTGATTGACAGAGCGATAGAAACAGAAGATCATTATAGAAACAGAAGATCATTTTAGTTAGGAGAAAAAGATGGATAAACAGATCATGAGAACGAATCTGGAGGCAAGTCTCAGAAAGCTGCACGGAGTTGGATATGATGAGGCAAACCCCAGCCAGCTGGCGGAAGCCGCAATGACCCTGGTCCAGGAAGAGCTCAAGAGACGGCCCCTGATTCAGGGGAAGAGGAAGCTCTACTATATCTCTGCGGAGTTTTTGATGGGCAAGCTCTTGTCCAATAACCTGATTAACCTGGGCTGGTATCAGGCACTGGAGGACCTTCTTGCGGAGAGGGAACTTCATGTGGCCGACCTGGAGGACCAGGAAGAAGAGCCCTCTCTGGGGAATGGCGGCCTGGGCCGTCTGGCTGCCTGCTTCCTGGATTCCATCGCGAGCCTTGGCCTGCGGGGAGACGGGGTCGGCCTGAACTATCATCTGGGTCTCTTCCGTCAGGAGTTCCGCAACAACAAGCAGTGCGAGATGCCCAATCCCTGGTTGTCCAAAGACCACTGGGAGGAGCGGAGCCCGATTAGCTTTACCGTTCCGTTCGCTAATTTCAGCCTCAAATCCACGCTCTATGATATCTATGTTCCCGGCTATGAACAGGAGGCAGTAAACCGCCTGCGTCTCTTCGATGTGGACAGTGTGGATGAGAACCTTCCCGGCGATGACGGGATCCGCTTTAACACCGGGGATATCTCCAAGAACCTGACCCTTTTCCTCTATCCCGATGACAGCGATCGGAACGGCCAGCTTCTTCGTATTTATCAGCAGTACTTCATGAACAGCAATGCCGCTCAACTAATCCTCATGGAGGCGAAGGAGAGAGGGGTAGACCTCCATCATCTGGATGAGTACGTTGTTATTCAGATCAACGACACCCACCCCTCTATGGTCATCCCCGAGCTGATCCGACTCCTGATGGAGAGGGGGATCGAATTCGATGAGGCTGCGGAGATTGTCTCCAGAACCTGCGCCTATACCAACCACACCATCCTGGCAGAGGCCCTGGAGAAGTGGCCGATTGACTATCTGGAGGAGGTCGTTCCCCATCTGATGCCCATCATCCGCCGCCTGGATGAGAAGGTGAGACAGAAGGTGTCCGATGCCAGCACCTATCTGATCGACGATCAGAACCGGGTCCATATGGCTCATATGGATATTCACTACGGATTCTCGGTCAACGGCGTTGCGGCCCTGCACACCGATATCTTAAAGGAGGCGGAGCTCAAGAATTTCTACAAGCTCTATCCTGAGAAGTTCAATAACAAGACAAACGGAATCACCTTCCGCCGCTGGCTTCTGGCCGCCAATCCGGCTCTGAGCGACTACATTGAGACTCTGATCGGGGACGGCTTCAAGAAGGATGCGACAGAACTGGAGAAACTCTTAGCTTATGCGGATGACACCGATGTATACAAGCATCTGGAGGAGATTCGGTCCGAGTGCAAGAAGAAGTTGAGCCTCTTCCTGGAGAAGACCCAGGGCGTGACCATCGATCCCGCTTCCGTATATGATGTGCAGGTAAAGCGTCTGCATGAGTACAAGCGTCAGCAGATGAATGCCCTCTTTGCCATCTATCAGTATCTTGAGATCAAGAAGGGGAACCTGCCCCGCCGCCCCATCACCATGATCTTCGGGGCCAAGGCCGCTCCGGCCTATGTCATTGCAAAGGACATCATCCACCTTCTGCTCTGCCTGCAGGAGCTGACCTGCAATGATCCGGAGGTCGCCCCCTATCTCAAGCTGATTATGATTGAGAACTACAATGTGACCAAGGCGGAGAAGATCATTCCCGCAGCAGATGTCTCCGAGCAGATCTCTCTTGCCTCCAAGGAGGCTTCCGGCACCAGCAATATGAAGTTCATGTTGAACGGGGCCCTGACCCTGGGCACGGAAGACGGGGCCAATGTGGAGATCAAGGATCTGGTCGGCGAGGACAACATCTATATCTTCGGCAAGAAGAAGGACTATGTCATAGATGCCTATGCCAAGGAAAGCTACCATGTGGCGGATTACTACGCAGATCCCCAGATCCATGAGCTGGTCGACTTCATTGTCAGCGACCGGATGCGGGCGATCGGCGACAGCGAGAGCCTGGAGCGCCTGCATCGTGAGATCGCGGGGAAAGATTACTTCATGTCTCTTCTGGATCTCAAGGACTATATCAACACCAAGAACCGCCTCCTGGCCGACTATGAGGATCGGGACAGCTGGCTCAAGAAGGAGATCATCAACATCGCCAAGGCCGGCTTCTTCTCATCCGACCGGACCATCCGTCAGTACAATGACGACATCTGGCATCTGAACTGATCCTCAAAAGAGGCTTTTGGGAAGAGGATGGGCTTACGGACAAGTGCGCTCTTCGGGAGGAAATGCCCGCGGAATCGCTGATTGCAGGAAGAAAATGCAGCAAGGTTAAGAGCAATGGGTAAGAGAGTAGAAGATTATATTACAAGTATTCCGGATTATCCGAAGCCTGGGATCATATTTCGGGACATCACAAGCGTTCTGCAGGATGCAGAGGGCTTCCACCTGGCGATTGATCAGATGATCCGGCTTCTGGATGGCGTGGAGTTCGATGTCATCTGCGGGGCGGAGTCCCGGGGATTCGTCTTCGGAGCTCCGATCGCCTATGCTCTTAAAAAGCCCTTTGTCCTGGTTCGTAAAGAGGGCAAGCTGCCTCGGCAGACCATCCGCCAGTCCTATGAGCTCGAGTACGGCCAGGCGACGGTTGAGATGCACACAGACTCAATCAAGCCCGGCCAGAGCGTTGTCCTTGTGGACGATCTGATTGCCACCGGCGGAACCATTGAGGCTTCCGCCAAGCTGGTGGAGCGTCTGGGAGGCCGGGTGAGCAAGATTATTTTCCTCATGGAGCTGGCCGGTCTCAAGGGCCGCGAGCGCCTGTCCAAGTATGACCTGGATTCTGTCGTCGTCTATCCAGGCAATTAGGTCCGGAAGATATAGGCGAAAGACCATCAGAGATCCATCGGATCAAGATAAGAGCCGACCTTTCCGCTCTGCCCCGGCACACTGTGTCGCGGGGCAAGCGGTGGTCGGCTTTTTATGGGTCTGTCCGACAGAGAAAAGCCTCAGAAAACACCCGGCGAGGACCATATGGATATGAAATTAAGACAAATCGCCCATATCGAGAATGACTTCACGGATAAATTCGGGATTCCCCGCCAGGCGGGGCTCCTGAAGCACGCGACAAGCCGCCTGGTCTTTGAGCCTGAATTCCGCAATCCGGCCGCCCTGCGGGGAATCGAGGGCTTTGAATATCTCTGGCTGCTCTGGGGCTTCTCCGCGAACCGTAGACGACCTTGGGCCGCCACGGTTAAGCCTCCTCTTCTGGGAGGACACAGGCGGATGGGGGTCTTTGCCACACGGTCTCCCTACCGGCCGAACCCCATCGGCCTCTCCTCGGTCCGCCTGCTTGGACTGGAGAAGAGCCGGCGAGGGACTTGTCTGCTCCTGGGGGGAGTGGATCTCTTAAACGGAAGTCCCATCTACGACATCAAGCCCTATCTGGCCTACGCAGACGCGCACCCGGGCGCTGCAGGCGGCTTTACAGACCGGCTGCAGTGGCAGGAGCTTATGGTGGATTTCCCCGAGGACCTGGCCAAGGAGGCTGGGATTGGCAGAGAGACCTACCTGGCTATGTTAGAGATCCTTGGGCAGGATCCGAGACCTGCCTATGACCGGGATAAGGAGAGAGAATTTCACCTGCTTTACGGGGGCTATGATCTGACCTTTTGCGTCTGCCGGGAGCGTCTTCGCGTACTTCTGGTCCGGTCGGCACCGGACCGGAAGAATGGGCTCGGAGAAGCTGATGGGAGCTAAGGGGGAAATCCCCGCGGGACATAAAAATAGTTAAATGGATTGCAAAAAACAGCCAAAAAACTTACAATAATGAACTATGAATGACGCAAGAATCGAAGAGGCACTTTGAATCACAAGGTGCCGCTTTTTGTTCATCCCATAGACTTTGCCCATGCGAAGTATAAAAGACTACTGATTTAGTGCGGCAGATTGGTAGAAGTATCATGGAATGAACAGCACTCTCGCTTCGTTCGAGGACACAATAGAAAAAGGAGTTAAAACATGAGTGAATCAAAACCGGCTTTCAAGCCCTTCATCTCGGCAGATGAGAATCCGCCTGAGCTGACAGTTACCTCTATCGTCATCGGTATTCTGATGGCGATTCTCTTCGGCGCAGCCAATGCTTACCTGGGCTTACGCGTTGGAATGACGGTATCCGCGTCCATTCCGGCGGCTGTAATCTCTATGGGCGTGATCCGCTTTATTCTCCGCAAGGATTCGATCCTGGAGAACAATATGGTTCAGACCATCGGATCCGCAGGTGAGTCTGTCGCAGCAGGCGCAATCTTCACCCTGCCCGCCATCTTCCTCTGGGCCAAGGAGGGGATTACCAATCCTCCCTCTCTTGTGACCATTGCGATTATTGCCGCCATCGGCGGAGCGCTTGGCGTATTCTTCATGATTCCCCTTCGCGCGGCCCTGATTGTCAAGGAGCACGGTACTCTTCCCTATCCGGAAGGCTCTGCCTGCGCAGAAGTGCTTGAGGCGGGCGAGACCGGAGGCGCCAAGGCGGCGACCGTATTCTCAGGTCTTGGAATCGCAGCCCTCTATAAGTTTATTGCCGACGGACTGATGCTCTTCCCCAGTGAAGTGGCATGGGAGATCAAGGGCTACAAGGGAGCAGGGGTCGGAGGAGACGTCCTGCCTGCCCTCCTGGGTGTCGGATATATTTGCGGACCCAAGGTATCCTCTTACATTACGGCCGGCGGCGTCACAGCCTGGCTCGTGATCATGCCTCTGATCGCCCTCTTCGGCGCAAGTGTCGCAGAGCCCATCTTCCCTGCAACCAAGCTTGTCTCTGAGATGAGTCCGGATGCCATCTGGGCTAACTACGTCAAGTACATCGGTGCAGGCGCAGTCGCAGCCGGCGGTATCATGAGCCTGATCAAGTCTCTGCCGATGATCATCACTACCTTCCGCGATGCGATCAAGGGCATCGGGGTCAAGGATGATGGGATCTCCCGTCAGAACAAGGACATCGACATGCGAGTTGTCATCGGGTCGATTGTTGTTCTGGCTATCCTCATGGTTGTGATTCCCGCCATTCCCCTGAACCCGATCGGTGCTCTTATTGTCATCGTCTTCGGTTTCTTCTTTGCGACGGTATCCTCTCGTATGGTTGGTCTGATCGGATCCTCCAACAACCCGGTATCGGGAATGACGATTGCGACCCTGCTTCTGGCTACATCCGTACTGAAGGCGACCGGCAACATCGGAAGCCAGGGCATGATCGCTGCGATCACGATCGGTTCGATCATCTGCATCTCAACAGCAATCGCGGGCGATACCTCACAGGATCTGAAGACAGGTTATATCGTAGGCGCAACCCCCTACCGCCAGCAGGTGGGTGAGCTGATCGGAGTATTTGCCTCTGCTCTTGCGGTAGGCGGCGTCCTCTATCTGCTCAACAGCGCGTGGGGCTATGGCGGAAAGCAGCTTCCCGCTCCGCAGGCGACTCTGATGAAGCTGGTTGTCGAGGGCGTTATGAACGGGAACCTGCCCTGGGCTCTGGTATTCACAGGTGTCTTCATCGCCATTGTTGTGGAGATGATCGGCATCCCCGTCCTGGCTTTCTCGGTAGGTCTGTATCTGCCGATCTACCTGTCCCTGCCCATGATGGTCGGCGGTCTGGTTCGCCTCTACTTCGATAAGAAGAAGATGGACGAGACGGAGCGCAAGGATAAGATTGAGAACGGTCTGCTCTACTCCTCAGGCTTGATTGCCGGTGAGGGCGTACTCGGAATTCTCCTGGCATTCTTTGCTGTATTTAACATCAGCTTTGACGTCTCTAAGACAGTTTCTCTCGGAAGAATCGGAGGAGTGGTCTTCTATGCGCTCCTCACGTTGACCCTGATTCTCTTCAGCAACAGGAAGTCCAAGAGCGCGATCAAGTAAGAGCGTGCGACAGTAAATTGAGTCTTTTGTTTCTGGCATCCGGTTCCGCACATGACCGGATGCCATATTCATGGAGGAGGACAAATGGCGAAGAAAAAGGAGAACTTCCTGGACTATTATCCCCGGCGCAATGCCAATATGGACTGGCGGCAGCTTGGTGATATTGTCGAGATCGACATGGAACACAGGGGGATCAGCCACTGGATTGCCCAGAAGTTCTTTCACAGGCCCCGTGTCAGCCACATTAAGCTGGATGATTTAGGCTCTTTCATCTGGCTGCAGATGGACGGATCCAAAAGCGTGCAGGAGATCGGGCAGGCGGTGAAGGCTGGGTTCGGCCAGAAGGCAGAACCCCTCTACAGTCGGCTGAGTCAGTATATCAAGACCCTGCACAGAGAGGGCTTTATCGTCTACGAGAACAAGATCAAGAAGAGAGGATAGGATCATGACAAGAGTATTGGATGGTTTGGCTGAGAACAAGGTGTTCTACTATTTTGAAGAGTTGGCGCAGATCCCCAGGCCCTCTTACAAGGAGAAGGCGGTCAGTGATTATCTGGTCTCCTTCGCCAGAGAACATGGGCTCGAGTACTACCAGGACAGCTACTACAATGTCATTATGATTAAGGAGGCCTCCGAGGGCTACGAGGATGTCGCTCCGATCATCCTGCAGGGCCATATGGATATGGTCTGCGAGAAGACGCATGACTGCACGAAGGACATGGATAAGGAAGGCCTGGACCTCTATGTCGACGGCGACTTTATCCGGGCCAGGGGGACGACCCTCGGCGGCGACGACGGGATCGCGGTGGCATATGCCCTGGCGATTTTGGATGATGACAGCTTAAAACATCCCCGCCTGGAGTTCATCTGCACGACTGCAGAGGAGGTCGGTATGGACGGGGCCTTTGGGATTGACGTCTCTATGTTGAAGGGACACAAGCTCTTAAATATCGACTCTGAGCAGGAGGGTGTCATCTTAGCTTCCTGTGCCGGCGGCTGCAAGGCGGAGATTCACATGGATGTCGACCGCGTGCAGGAAGAGGGAGAGTGCCTTGCCTTGAAGCTGACCGGGCTGACCGGAGGCCATTCCGGCGTGGAGATTCACAGGGGAAGGGCGAACGGGAGTCAGCTGCTGGCACAGCTTCTTCTGGCCGCCTCAAAGGAGATGGACCTTCGCCTTGTGACGATGACCGGGGGATCCAAGAACAATGCGATTCCCGACCGTGCCTCAGCCCAGGTCCTTCTGCCTGAGGGAAAGAGGGCGGATTTCGAGGCGCTTGTGCGAGACAAGTTCGCCGGGGCAAGAGGAGAGTATGCCGTGACAGATCCCAAGCTTGCCATGGACATCTCCGACAGCAGGGCCTCTCTTGCACCCCTGACGCGAGAGGATAGCCGGCGGGTCCTGGCCCTGATCCTGGCGGAGCCCAATGGGGTCCAGAGGATGTCTTCGGATATCGAGGGTCTGACCGAGACCTCTCTGAATCTGGGTATCTGCGACCTGAATGAGGAGGGACTCTTCATGAGCTATGCAGTCCGCAGTAGCGTCGCTTCCGCCTTAGAGCCCCTGACAGACAAGATGGTTCTGATTGCAGACATGCTGGGAGCCAGAGCGGATATCGGCGGGAGCTACCCTGCCTGGGAGTATGTCAGGGAGTCTGCCCTGCGCGAGGATATGGCTGCCGTCTACCGGGAGATGTTCGGCCGCGAGCTCAAGACCGAGGCCATTCATGCCGGTGTTGAGTGTGGTATCTTGGCCGGCAAGATCCAAGGCCTGGACGCAGTCTCCATGGGACCGGATATCTATGACATCCATACGCCAAAGGAGCACCTGTCCATCGCCTCCTCCAAGCGGGTCTATGATTATATTGTCCGCCTGATCGCCTGCAGGAATTGACGGGACAGGGGCCCTTTGTAAGGAAGGGAAAGAGAAGAAAGAGATCAGAATCGGCCGGAGATGAGACAAAGCGGAAAACAGATGCTATAATAAATTTAAGTTTATTTGCTTCACGTAGGTGATTGAGCTCCTAATCACCTATTTCCTATAGGGGTTTTTTCTTAGCGCGGTGACCGCGCCCGCGAGAAAGCCGGCAAAATGAAGAGATATTGCGTCGATGATTTTCTGGTTCACGAGGCGAGCGGAGTATGCCAGGTCAAGGCCATTATCCGACAGGATCTGATGCACACGGGGGCAGAGCGGGAGTACTATGACCTGGATCCTGTCTTTGAAAATCGGAGTCATGTGATCACCCCGGTCGAAAACAGCAAGAAGAGACTTCGGTCGGTTTCCAGCCGGAAGACCTTAAAGGATATCTTCTCGAACCTGTCAAGTCTTGAGACGATCGAGATCAAGGGGGACCGGCAGAGGGCAGAGCACTACAGGCAGATCCTGCTGAATCAGGATCCCGGGGAGATGGCGCAGCTGATCAAGACGATTTATTATCGCAATCATATGCGGCTTGCCCAGGGGAAGAAGATCATGTCTCAGGATGAGAGGGTTATGTCCGCAGCCAAGAAGAAGCTCTTTGATGAGATGGCCTTCGTTCTGGAAGAGACTCAGGAGGCTCTGGAGACCAGGTTCTGTGAGATCCTGGACCGGGATGATCCTTCCAGAGAGCTCATGGCCAGGCGCAAGCCGAGAAAGAGAATCTAGGCAGCAGAGGTTGATGCGGCGCAGTTCTTGCCCCCGAGCGGCGGAAGCCGCCTCGGGGGTTTTCCTTTGCTCCCCGGGGACTTCGAGAGATAAAATGATAAGACAATCGGTCAAGAAGATCGGTCAAAAAAGTGGTGAGGGGAGACGGAAGATGGTGCCTCTTTTGGTGAAACAGGCGGTTCAGATGAAGATCAAGAGGCAGCGCTCGGTTCTTGTCGGAAACTATGAATTCTACTATGCCGCAGGTCTCTATGCAGCGGAACACCCCGGGTGCTCCGCTGACGGGAAGATGATGCCCCAAGACCTAAAGGCGGCCCTGATGGAGGATCTGGATCAGGAGACCTATCTTCCGGCAGAGGATCCGGACCGGAATCTCTGCTTTCTTCTTCACCGCTATCGGGTGGAAGAGGATGCTCATGATCAGGTCATGGAGGGGCTCTTCGCCTGGGCGAAGACGGGAGATAATCCCTTCCCCCCGGATGCCGAATGAGTCGAAAACAGATATAATGTGGACATGAATCAGAAGACACCAAGAAATAACAAGTACAGGGCTTACCGGGGAAAAAGAAGGCGGGGGAAGAGAAAGTGGCTTTTCTTATTGGGAATTTCTTCTCTGGTCCTCTTGATCCTCTGGTTCGACCCCTTGGGACTGCGTCCTCACAAGGTCCGGCCCCGGCTGTCGGATTCAGCCCTTCCTGACCTGCAGGTGGAATTGCTGACACCAAATCCCAACAGCAGGCCGGGAACAAGACTGCGCAAGGTCCGAGGAATTGTCGTCCACTACACGGCGAATCCGGGGTCAACAGCCATGGCGAATCGGAATTACTTCGAGAGCCTGAAGGACTCGCATGTCACCCGGGCCAGTGCCCACTTCATTGTCGGCTTGGACGGGGAGATCATCCAGTGCGTTCCGACTTCCGAGATCGCCTACGCCTCCAATCAGAGAAATGCGGATACGATTTCGATTGAGGTCTGTCATCCGGATGCAAGCGGCAAATTCAAGCGCGAGACCTATGACTCCCTCGTGCGGCTTGTGGCCTACCTGATGGCGCGCTTTCAGCTGAGTGAGGACCAGCTGATCCGCCACTATGATGTGACGGGCAAGATCTGCCCCAAGTACTTTGTTGACCATCCGAATGCCTGGAAGCAGTTCAAGGCGGACGTGAACACCTATATGGAAGAGAATTCCATCAGGGAGAAGACCAGCTCATGAGCGAAGAAGCCTATCAGAATATTCTAAAGAAGATCCGTTCTCATCAGGTCGGGCCGGGGCTTATCGATTATGCCATGCGGATCATTACGCATGCGGCCTTTGTGGGCTATGCGGTCATGCTCGGCCTTTTCCTACTGGAGGGCCGCTACCGGGCGCTCTATGAAAATATTCTTGTGACAGGGGTCTCTTTTGTGGCCGTCAGCCTGATGCGGAGGAAGATAGGAGCAAAGAGGCCCTATGAGACCATGCCGATTCGCCCCATTGTGGAGAAGGGGACGAGGGGAGATTCTTTCCCCAGCAGACATGTCTTCTCTATTTTCATCATAGCCATGGCTATGCTCGAGCAGAATCTCTTTCTGGGTCTCCTCTTCCTGGCCCTGGGTCTGCTTCTGGCCATCTTAAGAGTGATCTCCGGGCTCCACTACCCGAGAGATGTGGTTGCCGGAGCCCTGATGGGCCTGGCCCTGGGCGGGATAGGATTCTTTCTGGTCTTTCCGAATTAGGCCGTCTTTGCCCGGGAGGCGCGAAGAGAGCAGAGCAAGTAAAAAGGCACCCGGGCTGAGCCCGGGTGCCTTTTGGATGGACACATGACAGAGAGAGGCCAATCAGAGATTGTCGTCTAAGCTGTAATTGGGAGCTTCCTTGGTGATGTGGATATCGTGGGGGTGGGACTCCTTGAGGGAGGCAGAGGAGATCTTGACGAACCTGCCGCGCTCCTGGAGCTCCGGGATGGTGGGCGTGCCGCAGTAACCCATGCCGGACCTGATCCCGCCGATCATCTGGAAGATGGTGTCTTCGACAGAGCCCTTGTAGGCGACACGACCCTCAACGCCCTCAGGGACCAGTTTCTTGGCGCCCTCCTGGAAGTAGCGGTCCTTAGACCCGTTCTCCATGGCGGCAATTGAACCCATGCCGCGGTACACTTTGAACTTGCGCCCCTGGTAGAGCTCGTATTCCCCGGGAGCCTCATCACAGCCGGCGAAGAGAGACCCCATCATGCAGACATTGCCGCCGGCGGCAAGGGCTTTGACCATGTCGCCGGAGAACTTGATGCCTCCGTCGGCAATGACGGGAACCCCATAGTCCTTGGCCACGGCGTAGCAGTCCATGATGGCAGATACCTGGGGGACGCCGATGCCGGCAACCACCCGGGTGGTGCAGATAGAGCCGGGCCCGATACCGCACTTCACGGCGTCAGCGCCGGCCTCAATCAGAGCCCTGGCGGCGTCGCCGGTCGCGATGTTGCCGGCGATGATCTGGAGATCGGGATGGGCCGCTTTGATCTTCTTGACCGCATCCATGATGTTCTTGGAGTGCCCGTGGGCGGAATCCACGACAATGCAGTCCACATGCGCGGCGATCAGAGCCTCGACCCGCTCCATCATATTGCCGGTGATGCCGACTCCTGCGCCGCAGAGGAGGCGACCCTGCTCGTCCTTGGCGGCGTTCGGGTACTTGATCTGTTTTTCAATATCCTTGATGGTGATCAGGCCGCGGAGGTTGAAATGATCATCGACAATGGGAAGCTTTTCCTTGCGGGCCTTGCCAAGGATTTCCTTGGCCTCTGCCAGAGTGACGCCAACCTTGGCAGTGATCAGCTTGTCCCCGGCCGTCATGACCTCGGAGATCTTCCGACTGTAGTCCTCCTCGAACTTGAGATCCCGGTTGGTGATGATTCCGACCAGCCGGCCCATCTTTCCGTCCTCTGTGATGGGCACGCCGGAAATACGGAACTTGCCCATCAGGGCATTCGCATCGGCCAGGGTGTGGTCCGGAGTCAGGGCGAAGGGCTCGGTGATCACACCGTTCTCAGACCGCTTTACCTTGTCGACTTCCTCGGCCTGCTGGGCGATGGACATGTTCTTGTGAATAATGCCGATCCCGCCCTGGCGGGCCATGGCGATTGCCATCCGGTGCTCGGTTACCGTATCCATGGCTGCGCTCATCATGGGGATGTTGAGGCTGATCGTTCTGGTGAGCTGCGTCTTCAGATCAATTAAGTTAGGCGTTACTTCTGAGTACTGGGGCACCAGTAAGACGTCATCGAATGTAATGCTTTCACCGATTATTGTAGCCATTCCGGATCCTCTCTTTCTGCTGGTCCATTCCTGTATTTTTAGTCAATTATACTATCAAAAGCGGAGGATGGGGTCAATGAATCCGGGTGGAATCAATTTACTTGTTTCTGTAAATTTGCTAATCTTAAGGCCAACCGCATGTAGGACAGCTGCAACTGACAGCCCTTAAGAGGAGAAGAGATGCGATTTCGTCCCTGTATCGATATTCATAACGGCAAGGTCAAGCAGATCATAGGTTCCAGTCTGAGGGATCAGGGGAGCCGGGCATCAGAGAACTTCGTCTCGGCACGCTCGGCGGCAGACTACGCAAGACGCTACCGGGAGGATCGGCTGACGGGAGGACATGTCATCCTCCTGAATGCCCGGGGATCCGCCCATTATGAGGAGACGAGGGAGGCTGCTCTTGCTGCCCTGGCGGCTTATCCGGGAGGCCTGCAGGTCGGGGGCGGGATTAGCCCGGAGAATGCCGAGACCTATCTGAGGGCCGGGGCCTCCCACCTGATCGTGACCTCCTATGTCTTCTCAGGAGGCAGAATCAGCCATGACAGGCTTCAGGCCATGCTTGAAGCGGTCGGAAGAGAGCGGCTGGTCTTAGACCTGTCCTGCCGCAAGAGGCAGGGCCGCTATTATGTAGCCGCGAACCGATGGCAGACCATCACGGATGAGCCGGTGGATGCAGGCCTTCTGGACGATCTGTCAGCATACTGCGATGAGTTTCTGGTTCACGCCGCAGATGTCGAGGGGATGCAGGCCGGCATCGCAGAGGATCTGCTGGAACTTCTGGCGGGCTGGGGGAAGATCCCCATTACCTATGCCGGCGGGATCCATTCTTATCAGGATGTGGACCTGATCCGTCAGAAGGGGCGGGGGAGAGTGGATTTTACAGTGGGATCGGCTCTGGACCTCTTCGGAGGCAACCTATCCTATGAGAAGATCAGAGAATATGGGGCCGGAGGCTCCCTATAGGAAAGTGAGGCAATCAGAATGTATCAGATCAATCAGAATTTTCAGAAGCTGCCCGGAAGCTATCTCTTTTCCGACATCGCCAAAAGGATCCAGGCCTTCTCTCAGGCAAATCCCGAAGCGGATATCATTCGCCTGGGCATCGGTGACGTAACGAGACCCCTGACCCCCACCATCATCAAGGCCATGCATGATGCAGTTGATGAGATGGGAACAGAGGAGGGCTTCCACGGCTATGCGCCGGACCTGGGTTATGATTTTCTGAGAGAGGCCATTGCCGGAGAGTACAGGGACCGGGGAGTGGATATCTCCGAAGACGAGGTCTTCGTGTCTGACGGAGCCAAGTCCGATTCCGCTGCAATCCAGGAGCTCTTTGCCGCGGACACGCGAATCGCTGTCACGGATCCTGTCTATCCGGTCTATGTCGACTCCAATGTGATGGCCGGCCGCTGCGGAACATGGGACGCAAAGACAGGACGGTGGACCGACATCATCTATCTTCCGGTGACGGCGGCCAACCATTTCGTCCCGGAATTCCCAAGCCGGATACCCGATGTGGTCTATCTCTGCCTGCCTAATAATCCGACCGGAACGACCCTGACCAGGAGCCAGCTGCAGGACTGGGTGGACTGGGCCAATCAGAAGGGGGTTCTTATCATTTTTGATGCGGCCTATGAGGCCTATATCAAAGAGCCGGACGTTCCTCACTCCATCTATGAGTGCGAGGGGGCCAGGTCTTGTGCCATAGAACTGCGATCCTTCTCCAAGAATGCCGGGTTCACCGGGGTGCGCCTGGGCTTTACCCTGGTTCCCAAGGATTTACAGAGAGACGGGGTCAGCCTCCACAGTATGTGGGCCCGCAGACATGGGACCAAGTTCAACGGCGCTCCCTATATCACGCAGCGGGCCGGCCAGGCAGTCTATTCTCCCGATGGACAGGAGGAGATCAGAGGCCTAGTCGCCTACTACATGAATAATGCCGCAATCATCCGGGAGGGCCTTGCCGGGGCCGGATTTGAGGTCTATGGGGGAGTCAACGCCCCCTACATCTGGCTCAAGACACCGGGGGAGATGACTTCCTGGGACTTCTTTGACTATCTCTTGCGTGAGGTCCACATCGTGGGGACACCCGGGTCCGGTTTCGGCCCCTCCGGGGAGCACTACTTCCGTCTGACCGCCTTCGGAACCTATGAGAATACCCTTCGCGCGGTAGACCGCATCAAGAAGATGAGGGTATGACAAAGGAGCATCTGACCATCGCGTTGGACTTCGACCGCGAAGAGGATCCCGCGATGGAAGCCTTCCTGATCGGCTGTGGGCACCGCCCCCTGTTCCCCGGAGAGAGGGGCGGGGAAATCGACCTGGCCATCTGCAGACACAAGGCAAGGGCCCTGGCAATGAAGGAGGCAGGTATCCCCGTCATCGGCATCGAGACGGGGAGGGACCAGCTTGCGGCAGACCTGGTCCTTACGGATTTCGACGCCCTGGAAGAGGAAGACCTCCTTCGAACGTATCGCAGGGGAAGAGGAATCCCGGAGCAAGTCATAAGGACCGAGCGGCTTATCATCCGGGAAATGCTTCCCTCTGACAGCCGGATCCTGGCCCGCCTGCATGAGAGCCCAGGGGCGACGGAATACATGGAGCCCCTGGGCGGTATCGAGGGGACAGAGGCCCTGATCAGGACATACAGGGACTGTCTCTATCCCCTCTTTGGAATGGGAGCTTTCATGATCGTAAGGAGGGAGAAGGAGAGCGGGGCGGCAGGTCCGGTCATCGGGAGAATAGACCTCATTCCCTCTTCCATCTGTCAAGGGGGGCAGGCAGAGGTCGGCTACCTGATCGACGCCGGCTGCCGACGCAGGGGCTATGCCGGAGAGGCCCTTAGGGCCATCTGCTCCTATGCCAGGGATGAGCTTGCGCTGGAAGAACTTCTGGCCCGCGTGCATCCGGATAATATCCCCTCTCGAAAACTGCTGGAAGAGGCCGGATTTATCCCAGAAGACAGGGGATCTTCAGGGCGTGAGAATCCGGCGGACTATTGGCATTTATCCCTCTGATCTTCTATAATATGTGCATCTATCGGATCTGTGGGGGAGGCGCCCGGCGCAGGTTACTCTTGTGAGAGGAGGCGGTCTATGGCGGATATGACGCATTCGGAATCCAGAGAAGAACTGGAACAAATCGAGAAGAAGATCCTGCACACACAGGCGGCTCGCGTCATTGCCACGGATGATTTCATGGATCCGGATGAGATCTATCGGGAACTGGTGAACCGAATCAACCGATACCACCCCAATACCGATATTTCTATGATTGAGAAGGCCTATGCCATCGCCCGTCGGGCCCACAGAGACCAGCGGCGGAAGTCGGGAGAGCCCTACATTATCCACCCCCTGTCCGTAGCTTTAATCCTGGCTGATCTGGAGCTTGACAAGGAGACCATCGCAGGCGGCCTCCTCCACGATGTTGTGGAAGACACCGTCATGAGTCTTGCGGATATTCGACGGGAGTTCAGCGATGAGATCGCCCTCCTGGTCGACGGCGTCACCAAGCTGGGTCAGCTGTCCTATGATGCCGACAAGGTGGAGGTCCAGGCGGAGAATCTGCGGAAGATGTTCCTGGCGATGTCCAAGGATATCCGGGTGCTCCTGATCAAACTGGCAGACCGCCTGCACAATATGCGCACCTTAAAGTACATGTCGCCAGCCAAGCAGAAAGAGAAGGCGCGCGAGACCATGGAGATCTACGCGCCCCTGGCTCAGAGACTGGGTATCAGCAAGGTCAAGGTCGAACTGGATGACCTGTCTCTTAAGTACCTGGAACCGGATGCCTACTATGACCTCCTGGAGCAGCTCAACCAGCGGGAGAGCGAGAGAAGCAAGTACATCCAGTCTCTGGTGGATCTTGTGACCGGGCAGATCGACGCGGCCGGCATTAAGGCCAAGATCTACGGCCGGGCCAAGCACCTCTTCTCCATCTATAAGAAGATGGTCAATCAGCACAAGACCCTGGACCAGATCTATGACCTCTTTGCGGTCCGCATAATCGTCGACGATCTCAAGGACTGCTATGCCTCCCTTGGGATCATCCATGAGCACTATACCCCCATCCCGGGCCGCTTTAAGGACTACATCGCCATGCCGAAGCCCAATATGTACCAGTCGCTTCACACGACGGTCATCGGGCCCAAGGGTCAGCCCTTTGAGATCCAGATCCGGACCTGGGAGATGCACCGGATCTCCGAATATGGTATCGCTGCCCACTGGAAGTACAAGGAGTCCGGGGAGGGAGCCACGACCAACCAGGAGGAGCAGAAGCTGTCCTGGCTCAGGCAGATTCTGGAGTGGCAGCAGGATATGACGGACAATAAGGAGTTCGTCTCTCTGATTAAGAGTGACTTGAATCTCTTTTCCGACACGGTCTATTGCTTTACGCCGACCGGGGATGTCAAGAACCTCCCGGCCGGATCCACTCCGGTGGATTTTGCCTATTCCATCCACTCCGCGGTCGGGAACCGGATGGTGGGGGCCAAGGTCAACGGCAAGCTTGTCCCGATCGACTATAGCATTCAGAACGGCGACCGGATCGAGATCATCACCTCGCAGAACTCCAGGGGACCCAGTCGGGACTGGGTCAAGCTGGTCAAGTCCTCCCAGGCCAGAAATAAGATCAACCAGTGGTTTCGCGCCCAGACCAAGGACGAGGATATCCTGCGGGGCAAGGACCTGCTCTTAGCTTACGCCAAGAGCCATGATATCGATTTCAATGCCATCAACCGACCGGAATACCAGAAGAAGGTTCTCCGCCGCTTCGGCTTTCACGATTGGAGCAATGCCCTGGCCACAGTGGGGCACGGCGGCTTAAAGGAGGGGCAGGTCATCAATCGCCTCCTGGAGAACTATCGAAAGGACCACCCCCGGATCCTGACGGACGAGGATATCCTGGCATCGGTCAAGCCCCAGACTCCCGCAGACGGAGATCTGCCGGAGGGGGCTTCCGGCTCGGCCCGCGAGCATGCGGAGAACGACAGACCTCTCTACCGGCACAAGAGCGGCATTGTAGTCAAGGGACTGCATGATATTTCCGTCCGCTTCTCCAAGTGCTGCAGCCCGGTTCCGGGAGATGAGATCGTGGGATTTATCACCCGGGGACGGGGAATTTCCATCCACAGAACCGATTGCATCAATATCATTAATCTGCCGGAAATGGAGAAAAACCGTCTGATCGAGGCGGAGTGGGAGGACGGCTGGCCCAATCCCAGCGGCAAGCTCTACGATACCGTCATCAAGATCTATGCGAATAACCGGGTCGGCATTCTGGTGGACCTGTCCAGGGTCTTCTCCGGAGCGGATATTGACATTGAGCAGATACACTCTAACACCTCCAAGCAGGGGGTCGCGACCATTACAATCCAGTTCAAGGTTCACGGCAAGGAGGAACTCAGAAATCTGACAGAGAAGCTCCGCCAGATTGAATCGATTGTAGACATAGAGCGGACGACAGGAGGTTGATAAGCCTGTCGGACCGGTCAAAGCGAAGATCGCTGCCGACCTGCGGTTCCGGCCGTCGGTCGGCATTTTTGAGGGTAAATCATGAGAGTACAGCAATTCGTAGTGGGACCGGTTGAGACCAACTGCTATCTGATTCACAAGGAAGGAGCAAAAGAAGCTCTGATCATTGATCCGGGGGGAGACGGAGACCGGCTGGCAGAGTATCTCAAGAAGGCGGACCTGCATCTTGCGGCCATTCTCCTGACCCACGGACACGCCGACCATGCCGGCGGGATCGATGACCTGAGGAAGCACTTGGACGACAATCCCCCCGTAATCGCCTCCTCTGCTGAGAAGAGGACCCTTGCAGATCCCTCCTATAACCTCTCTTCCTGGATTCTGGGACGCGATATGCGTTTTCACGCGGATCTCTTTATGAGAGATGAGGAGGAGAGAGATCTGGCCGGCCTTCATTTCCGGCTCTTAGCCACGCCGGGGCACACGGAGGGAGGCTGCTGCTTCTACTTTCCGTATGAGGGGGTCCTCTTCTCCGGAGACAGCCTTTTCGCCGGTTCCCTGGGAAGAAGTGATTTTCCGGGAGGGTCTATGCGGCAGCTGGTCGCCTCTGTCAAGGATAAGCTGATGGTTCTGCCGGAGGACACCCGGGTCCTTCCCGGACATGAGAGCGAGACCACAATTGGAGAAGAGAGGGTCTATAATCCTTACCTGGTCTGATGTGAGCTGGGACCATCGCGGACAATGTAGGATGAGTTTATGATTTACGCGTATTTGAATGAGACCGGTTTTGAGTACGATATCTATAACCTGCTGCGATCCTTTCTCCCGAGGGCCGAGGTGCGGTTTCTCTATCCGGCCGGACTTGAGAAAAAGCCGGAGGGGGCCGGGACAGCAAAGGAGGCACTGACTGCCTATCGGGGCCGGGTCGATCGGGCTGAGAGGGACCTGGCCCGCTGGAGAGAGGAAGTTGCCGGAAGACAAGCAAGGGGGGAGAGCACAGGCGGAGAGGACAGGCAAAAGCCAAGGCATGCCAATTCCCATGCCAGGAGTTCTAAAGCCCTGGAGGAGAAGCTGGCCGGGGCCCGGGAACACTTACAGGCCCTTCGCAAAGAGGAGGCGGAGGCCTTTCTTTTGGTCCGATTCAAAGAGGACTCCATCCGCCTTCGCTGGGAGCCCGACGGAGGAGAGGCGGCCCGCATTTTCGAGGCCCTGGCCCTGGCAGAGGGAAGGGAACCGGCGGTGGAGTCCATCATTGCCGGCCTCCTGTCGGAAAGCTGCGGCCGGCTCTATGAGGAGACCCTCTGCACGCACCGGAAGCTCCCGGTCGACGCGGGACAGAGAGAGGCAGACCTTCTCTGCCGGCGGGAGCAGAAGAACGCCCTGAAGAGGCTTATATATCGGGCCCTGGCAGAGGATCGGGGACAGGAGCTGCCCTGGGGAACCCTCTCAGGCATTCGTCCGACGAAGATTCTCCTGAAGAAGCTGGCTTCCGGGGCTTCTTTCTCCGAGGCCTCCCGCTGGATGAAGGAGGTCTATCTGATTTCAGACAAAAAACTTGATGCCTCGGCCCGGATCGTGCGAAGGGAGCTTGATGTTCTGCGCAGAATCCACACGGCAACCGGCATTGGTGGGATGAAAGACGGGAAGAAGGGATACAGCCTCTATCTGAATATCCCCTTCTGTCCCTCCACCTGTCTCTACTGCTCCTTTACCTCTTACCCGGAGGGAAGCTATGCCGCGGTTATGGGGGACTATATCAGGGCGCTTGAGAAAGAAATTGACTATGTGAGGGAGGATTTCCAGGACAAGAAGGGCAGGGTTCTTGACAGTATTTATATAGGAGGCGGGACCCCGACCTCGCTCTCTCCGGAACTTATGGACCGGCTCCTGTCTTATATCGAGCAGAAGCTGGACTTAAGTCAGCTTCGGGAATGGACTCTCGAGGCGGGACGGCCGGACTCGGTTACAGAGGCCAAGCTGGACGCAATCAGAGAACACGGAGTGACCCGGATCAGCATCAATCCGCAGACGATGAAGGACGAGACCCTCAAATTGATCGGCCGCCGGCACACGGCGGAAGAGACCCGACGGGCCTATGCCCTGGCCAGGGCCAAGGGCTTTGACAATATCAACATGGATCTGATCATCGGCCTTCCGGGCGAGAGTCTGGAGGATCTTGAGCGGACCCTAAGAGAGGTCATGGATATGGGCCCCGAGAATTTGACGGTTCACTCTCTGGCCCTGAAGCGAACGGCTCGCTTGAACCGGCAGTGGGAGACCTATGAGAAATACCGGATGGAGTCTTCCGATCAGAGGATGGAGCTGGCCGCCGCCTACGCCAGGGAAATGGGCCTGACCCCCTACTATCTCTACCGGCAGAAGAATATTGCAGGAAATCAGGAGAATGTGGGCTATGCCAAGGAGGGCCGTGAGTGCATCTATAATATTGCCATCATGGAGGAACAGCAGGACATCGTGGCCCTGGGCTGCGCCGCTGACTCCAAGAAAATTCTGCCGGACGGCAGTACAGACCGCTGTGAGAATGTGAAGAATATCGAGGACTACATCGCCCGCGTCGACGAGATGATTGACCGTAAGAGGGCCCTGTTTGGGGAGAGGGACTAAGGAGGGGAAACGCAATGAAATATGCCAGAGATCCGAAGAAGCAGTACCACTTGGGAATCGGGGCCGATGACATCGGCTCTTACGTCATTCTGCCGGGCGATCCGGGCCGCTGCGCCAAAATCGCGGCCTATCTTACGGACCCGGTCAAGGTTGGAGAGAACCGGGAGTTTATCACTTATACAGGCCGGATTCACAGGACCGGGGTCTCTGTGACTTCTACGGGAATCGGCGGTCCCTCCGCCGCAATTGCCATGGAGGAACTGGTCCGGGCGGGGGCCCGCTGCTTCATCCGCGTCGGGACCTGCGGAGCCATGCAGGAAGAGATCCTGGGTGGAGACCTGATTGTGGCAACGGGAGCCGTTCGGATGGAGGGAACCAGCAAGGAGTATGCCCCGATTGAGTATCCGGCTGTGGCGGATTTCGGACTGGTGGCTGCCCTTGAGGGGGCAGCAGAGAAGCTGGGCGCAAGATACTATACCGGTGTCGTCGAGTCCAAGGATTCCTTTTATGGCCAGCATGACCCGGAGAGGAGCCCGGTCTCCTATGAACTTGAGAACAAGTGGGAGGCCTGGAAGCGCCTGGGCTGCCTTGCGAGCGAGATGGAGTCAGCCGCGCTGTACACCGTAGCTCAGGCGCTCGGCGTCCGGGCGGCCTCGATCCTCCTCGTTATGGCCAATCAGGAGCGGGAGAAGGCCGGGCTGCCCAATCCCCTGGCAGACGATACAGACCTGGCGGTGCGCTGCGCAGTTGAGGCGGTGAGGAGCCTGATTGCAGAAGAGGAGAATGAAGATCATCCCTGCCTTGGCCGGTAGGAGATGCAGATCATCATGGTCAAAATGAGGAGGAAGCCCAGGCCATCCCAGGGACTGAAAGGGGTCTTGAAGAAAATGCCCGTGACAAGAGCCGCCGTGAGGGGTTCCGAGAAGGCATAGAGGCTCGCGGGGACAGGGCCGATGATGCCGACGCCGGTCATATAGAGAGAGAAGGCAGCAACATTGCCGATCAAAACCACAAAGAGGATGCCCAAATAGCCGATCGGATTGGGCTGATAGGGAATGCGCCAGGGCTGAAAGATCAGAGCCATGACAAGGCCGCCCCAGAAGAAGGCCCAGGCCTGCATGATTGCAACCGGGTATTTCTTCAGGATGGACTTTCCGACCAGGTTATTGATGGCGATGCCAACGGCAGACCCGATACCGGCAGCCAGAGCCAGGGGAGAGATCTGGAGGGCTTTGGGGTTTCCGTGGGTCACAATCGAGAGTACGCCAAGAAAGGCAAAGAAAATGGCGGCAAGCTCCGGGGCACGGGGTCGGCGCCGGTGTATGAGACAGATCAGAATCAGGGTCAGGCTGGGGGCAAGATCCTGAAGAATGGTCCCCATATTGGCGGATGAGAGCTGGATACAGAGGAAGTAGAGGAACTGGCAGAGGGCAACTCCCGGAATTCCGTAGACCAGACACAAGAAGGCGTCCCTTCGATTGGTGAAGGGCTGCCAGGTCTTCCTGGGTCCGTAGGAAACAAGGCAGAAGAAGAGCATAAGAAGACCGGCCAGAAAGAGACGGATGGGAACCAGCCAGGAGGTCTGCATGCCCTGATGGGTGAAGAGGTACTGGCCCATGGAGCCGGAGAGCCCCCAGCAGATCCCGGAGCCGATGGCGCAGGCAGCACCCAGAAGTTTTCGATTGATTTTTGGATTTGGCATGGCCCGCTCCCTTGTCTGTCCGTTCTCTTGCGGTGTGGATAGAATCTCTTATCGTGAATGATAACAGATAGGCAGAGGAAAGATTTGATTCTTTTGCAAGAAGAATGGGGGAAGATAGATATACAATCGCATCGGACTGTATGCATGGATGAGGATTTGTGTGATTTGTGCCGATTTTACCGGGGCCCGGTGTTAGAATAGAAAAATCAATCTGAGGACATGAGATCTGCATGACAGGGGAAATATGATTTTACAATTATTTCGACATGATCTTAAGGAACTGAGAAGAAGCGTCTTCACCATCATCATTGCGCTGGGAGTCTGCCTGCTGGGCGGGACCTATGCCTGGGCCAATATCTATTCCAACTGGGATCCCTACGGAAATACCAGGGGAATCAAGATTGCCGTGGTATCCCTGGACCGGGGAGAAGAGCCGGCAAGAGAAGCCGGGGACGGCAAGGGGACCGGCGGACAGAAGAATCTGGGGGCGGAGATTGTGGACCAGCTTCACCACAACGATAAGATCGACTGGGTATTTCTGGACTCGGAGGAGAAGGCCAGAGATGGGGTCGTATCCGGCGAATACTACGGAGCCCTGATTGTAGGCGAAGACTTCACCAGGAAGATGACGAGAGTCTTCACGGATGGCGTGGATAAGCCTCAGCTGACCTTCTATCAGAATCAGAAGAAGAATGCCGTCGCCAACAAGATCACAGACACCGTCGTGACTACAATTCAATCCCAGGTCAATGAGAAGTTTATTGAATTTATGGTGGAACGAGCCTTCTCAGACAGCAATCATTTCGCCGCGAATCTGAAGGAGGGCGGGGGAATTGACAGTCTGATTTCACGCTTTGAGCAGATCCGAAGCGATCTTGCAGGCTATCAGGCTCAGATCGACATGGCCATTGCGGGAAATGCAGCTCTTGACAGGGCGCTCGCCCAGGCCGGTCAGGCGACGGAAAGTGTCCAGGGAGCTCTTGACAGGACCCGGTCCGGCTTGGGGCAGGCCCGGGAGGCGGCAGAAGAAGCCCAGCTTACCCTGGACGAGTACAGCAAGCGGGTTCGAAATATAGAGGCCATGGCAGAGGACAACGCTTCGGACTGGCAGAAGGGGATTGATGACCTGACCTCGGGCAGCGATATGGAGAGCATTCAGAAGGCCATACAGACGCACAGAGACAAGCTGAATCAACTGGATGGAAAACTTCATGCTCTGGCAGAAGCGCTTCCGGAGGAACTGACGCCCAACCTGCACCGGATGATCCGGCAGCTGGATGCTATCAAGGCCGGTCTCAGGGAATTGGAGTCTATGAACCGGGCCTCATGGGTCGGGAAGACCGATGCCCAGCTGAGTCCCCGGGAGAAGGCGCAGAAGGAGGATTTCTACCGCCATCTGGACCAGATCAAGCAGGAGAGTCGGCAGCTGACGGACCAAGCGACAAAAACGCTCCCCAGGGAAGTGGAATCAGCCCTGGACAGTACGGCCAAGACGATCAGGGACGCCAGGGCCGGAATGAATCAGATCTCCGGTCTTCTCGGAGGGATGGGCGACGTGTTCGGATCCCTGTCCGGCACAGTCAATGCGGGCAATGTCAGCCTGGTTCAGACAAGGCAGGCCCTGGCCTTGCTCGACAAACGGATTTCCTCTGTCCTGGACGCAGTCAAGGAAGCGGGAGACAAGGACTCCGTCAGGGCTCTGATCAATACGCTCTCCGGAGACCCGGAGGCCTATGGGCGCTTCTTTGCCAATCCGGTGGAGATTGCGTCGACGACGATCTACCCGGTCGAGAATTACGGGTCCGCTGTGGCCCCCTTCTACTCCGTCCTGGCCATCTGGGTTATGGGGCTCCTTCTTGTGGCGGTTATGAAGACGCATCCGGACGCCAAATCCTATCCCGGGGCCAAAGCGTATCAGCTCTACCTGGGCCGCTATCTGATCTTCGCCCTGCTGGAACAGTTCTTTGTCATTCTTCTGGTCCTGGGAGATCTCTTCGTGCTCAGGATTCAATGCCTGCACCCCCTGCTCTTCTGGGCAGTCTGTGCCATAACCGGCCTGACCTTCTCACTTCTGATCTATTCTCTGGTTTATGCCTTCGGAGATGTCGGGAAAGCGATCGCCGTCGTCATTGTCGTCCTGCAGATCGCAGGGTCCTCCGGAACCTATCCGATTGAGCTTCTTCCGGGCTTCTTCCAGAACGCCTATCTCTTCTTCCCCTTCCCCTATGCGATCAATGCACTGCGGGAGTGCGTGGCAGGTCTCTACGGGATCAATGTGATTGTTTACCTGGGAGAATTGGCGATTTTCATCCTGCTTGCCCTGGCGATCGGAATCTGGATGTATCGGCCGACAGCAAAGCTCCTTCACTTCATGGAGCTTCGGATGGATGACACGGAGCTGATGTGAGGCCGGCCGAAAAGACCGGCGTGTGGAGTGTTGAATGATGAAGGATTACCAGAAGTTCTATCGGGAATACATCGCTGAGCTCAGGGAAAAGCATGAGATCAATGTCAGGCGGATTGTCCTCGGAATACGGGTCAACCTGATTCTGCCGCTCTTTTTTCTTATCCTGAGTTTTATGATCGAGGGGGCTCGCTTTGCCTTTCTCATGCTCTGGATCGCAAGTCTCTTTGGAATTGCCGGGTATCTGATTTTCGTCGAGTACACGGATTTTGAGCTCCAGAAGAAACTGATTGACCTGGAGGCTCAGGAGGGAGAGACACCGGAATCTCTTATTGGGGGAAAATATCTGGAATTCCATAATCCCCTGAAGTCCACGCAGGAGGAATCTCATGTCTAATATTTTCAAGATCTTCCACAGGGATGCCGGGCGAATCTGGACCAATGTGGTGGCCCTGGTGGTCATCATGGGGCTTGCTGTCATACCCTCTCTCTATGCCTGGTTTAATATCCTGTCCAACTGGGATCCCTACGGGCCCGCCTCCACGGTCCAGCTCAAGGTGGCTGTGGCGACGGAGGACCGGGGGGCGGACTTAGACGGGGTCAAGCTCAATATCGGAGATATCGTCATCGACAAGTTAAAGACCAACCAGTCGATTGGCTGGGTCTTCGTGGATAAGGCCGAGACCGCAAGGGAGGGAGTGACCAGCGGCCAGTACTATGCGGCCTTAGTCATCGACGGCGACTTCTCTGAGAACATGCTCTCATTCATCGGAGGCCGGCTCAATCATCCCAAAATCTACTACTACGAGAATGAGAAGAAGAACGCCATTGCCCCTAAGATCACCGGCAAGGTGAAGACGACCGTGCAAGAGGAGGTCAACAAGGCATTTGTCAGCTCTTTAGCCCAGGGCTTGCTCTCCGCGGGCAAATATATCTCCCACTCGGATGGAAGTATGCCCCTGACGGATGCAGCCCTGCGTCATCTCAGACAGATGGATGCCGATATGACGATCAGTATGGGGATCATAGATGCCTATATTGGTCTGGCCGACTCGGCAGACCAAGTCAAGCAGGCAAGCCGATCTCTCTCCAAGGAACTTCAGGAGATGACCGGAGAATCAAGGAAGAAGCTCGAGGCGGCGAGAGAGGAGGCCCAAAAGCAGGATCCCTCCTCGAACCGGGCCGGGTCCGGCCAGACGACCGACTACATTGAATCACAGTTGGCCCAGGCCTCTGACTTCCTGCAGGCTCTGGAGAATCAGCTGGCAAGCGGCAGAGAGCTGACCGAGCCGGAGATCAACCAGCTGGAGGCGGTTTTGGACCGTCTGCACGAGCAGATCAATGGGGCCTTCAGCGCAATCAACCTGCCTCCCCGCCTCCAGGACGGATTAGACCGTCTGAACCGGAAGTACCAGGTCCTGAGAGATCGGTTGGAGGGAGTGAAGGCAGCAGCGAGGGCCGGTCAGTCCACCGTCGCCCTGGCCAAGCAAGCGGCGGATGACTGCGGCCAGCTGCTCGCTGAGAGTCGGAGCCTGATCGCAGATTACCGCAGCCAGGTCAAGCCCAGGATCGCCTCCTCCATGCAGTCCATTCGAAATTCGATCGCAGAGGCCGGAACACTCCTTGACGATGTCGGCGGAAATATTGACGCTGTGAACAAGATCCTCGCATCCCATCCGGATTTATCCGGGGCGGCCAGGGGGGACCTTGTGACGGCAAGAGACAATCTGTCCCAGATCCAGACCAAGCTGCGCAGTCTGATTGAGGAAGTGTCCAAGCTCCAATCTTCAGATCAGTACCAGATGTTGGTCCGATTGATCGAGTCCGATCCGGACCTGATCGCGGACTTCATCTCTTCTCCGGTGGGACTTAAGTCGGAGTCGGTTTATCCGATTGAGAACAACGGATCAGCCATGGCGGCCTTCTATGTGGTTCTTGCCGTCTGGGTCGGGGCCCTGATCCAGGTGGCGATCTTAAGACCCCGCCAGAAGCATCCGGGGGAGATTCCGGGGGTCAAGCCCCGGCATGAGTTCCTGGGCCGCTATTTGATTTTCTTCCTCCTGGGACAGGTTCAGGCCCTGATTATCGTCCTTGGGACCCTCTTCTATGTGCGGATCCATGTCAAGTCCTGCTTCTTCTTCTGGCTTGCGGCAGCCGTGTCCAGCCTGGCCTTCACCCTCCTGCTCTACGCTCTGACCTACGCCTTCGGGGCAGTGGGAGAGGCACTTGGCGTGATTATTATGGTAGTGCAGGTCGCCGGAAGCGGTGGAACCTTCCCCATCGAAGTCCTGCCGAAGATCTACCGGAGCCTCTACCCCTTTATGCCCTTCCGGTATGGGATCAACGCCCTGCGGGAGTGCATCGGCGGCTTCTATGCGCACAACTATGCATACAACCTCCTCCATCTTCTGGCCTTCGGGATTCCGGCCCTTCTGATCGGGCTTGGGATCAGCAAGTGGATCGGCGGCCTGACTCATAAGATTGAGGCGTCCAAGACGGGATCCGACCTCTGGGCCTAGGGCGGGAGAGAGGAGGGATTTAATCACAGTAATGAAAAAAAGGATTCATAAGGAGGTTTTTATGACATTTTTAGAACTGGCAGAGAGACGCTATTCCTGCAAGAAATACAGCCAGAGAGAGGTCGAGCCCGGGAAGCTCATGGCAGTTCTGGAGGCCGGAAGGCTGGCTCCGACAGCCAAGAACCTGCAGGAGCAGCATATCTACGTCCTCCAGTCCAAAGAGGCACTGGCCGAGCTTGACCGGCTGACCCCCTGCCGCTATGGGGCCGGAACAGTTCTGATGGTTACATACGACAGGACCAGGACCTATGTCCTGCCGGGAGATCAGTACAACTCCGGGGTGGAGGACGCGACGATTGTTGCAAGCCATATGATGCTGGCGGCCGCCGATCAGGGACTTGATTCCTGCATGGTGAACTTCTTTGATCCGGACCGGGCAAAGGAAGTCTACAAGCTGCCCGAGAGGGAAGAAATCGTCATGATGATTGACCTGGGCTATGCCGCAGATGGGGCCGGCCCCCTGCCCAACCATAAGAGCCGCAAGGATCTGTCTGAGACAGTGACCTATCTCTGATACAGACCTGTCTGCGGCTATGCCCCAGGAAGAAGAAAGAAAGAGGTGAAAGATGCCATCTGTGAGACCAATGAGACGCCATGACCGGCAGACAACGGACCGGGAAGAAATCATACAGATCATGCAGGCCTGTGACGTCATCCGGCTGGGGATTAAGGATGATGACGGCTACCCCTACATTGTCCCGCTCAACTTCGGACTGGAAGACAGGGACGGCAGCCTGTGCATCTACCTGCACTCTGCCATGGAGGGGTATAAACTGGATCTCCTGCGCATGGATCCGCTTGTGTCCTTTGAGATGGATACAGGACATGTCCTCTATTCCGACCGGGACCGGGGGTATTGTACGATGAATTTTCGGTCCGTTATGGGCAGAGGCCGGATCATATTTGTCGAGGATCCTGAGGCCAAAGCCCATGACCTGTCGGTCATGACAGACCACTATCACATGGACCATTTTCCCTTCAATGAGGCGGCTATTCCAAGGACACAGGTTCTGGAACTTCGGGTCGACACCTCCTCCCTGACAGGCAAGCAGAAGCGGACCAAGATCCCGCGTGATCAGTCCGTCCCGACCGGGCATTCCATGTGAGGGATGATCACAAGGCATACGGGCGGCTGAAAGTGAAAGAGCTTTACAGAGTACCGGAAGGAGGATGGCGGTGACAGAGGATAAGAGGGGGATCTTGATCGGCGTGGGTGTGGGGCCCGGAGATCCGGAACTGATGACCCTGAAGGCGATTCGCATGATCAAGGAGGCAGACCGGGTCATCCTGCCCCAGAGGGAGGCGAGAGAGGCCCGGGCCTATCAGATTGCCCTGGGAGCAGTTCCCTCTCTGGCAGACAAATGCCTGATCGGCCTTCATTTCCCCATGACCCGTGACAGGGATGCGCGGGACCGGCAGATCGCCGCCAATTATGCGCTCTTGCGCCCTTACCTGCAGGCGAACGAGCGGCTGGTCTTTCTGACCATCGGCGACCCCTGCCTCTACTCTACCTTCTGTCATCTCAAGGCCTGTGCCGAGGCAGATGCCTGCAAGACAGAGATGGTCAATGGAATCAGCTCCGTTGCGGCCGCCTCTGCCCGTTGGAATATCCCCCTCTGCCTGGACGATGAGGAGCTCCACCTGCTCAACGGGAAGAGCCGGCTCAAGGAGGGCCTTGCCCTGCCGGGCACCAAAGTCCTGATGAAAGCCGGCTCCTGTCTTTTCGATCTGGCCGAAGCGCTTCAAGAGCATCCGGACATGAAGGTCTACGGAGTCAAGGATTGCGGTCTGCCCGGGGAGGAAGTCTATGATCAGGTCAAAGATATACCGGGAGACTATATGCTGACCGTCATTTTGAAAGAGGAAAAAGGATCCGGGTAAGGAGCGCGGGGCAGAGAGACAAGAGGGCTGATCAATCACGAAGGATCGCATCAATCTCCGCCAGCTCCTCAGGATGAAAATCCAGAGCTCTTAAGGCATCCACATTGTCCCTGATCTGCCGGGGACTTGAGGCCCCGATGATGACCGAGCAGACCTGGGGCAGACGCAGGTCCCAGGCCAAGGCCATCTGCGCCAGAGATTGCCCGCGGGAGGCGGCCAGGGCCTGTAATTTCCGGGCGGCCTCCAACTTAGCCTCCGTGAGGTCTTCACGCTTTAAATAGCGGCCGTCGTGGGCGATCCGGCTGTCAGAGGGGATGCCGTTTAAATAGCGGTCAGAGAGGAGACCCTGGGCCAGAGGGGAGAA
Source organism: Shuttleworthella sp. (assembly GCF_057251025.1). Lineage (NCBI taxonomy): Bacteria > Bacillati > Bacillota > Clostridia > Lachnospirales > Lachnospiraceae > Shuttleworthella > Shuttleworthella sp. The sequence goes on along the minus strand of NZ_DBHIDN010000003.1, from coordinate 35,830 downwards.
GGCGATGATGCCAAGGCCGTCTTGCTCTGCCTCCCGGGGAAGGCCCTGCCGTTCTATCTGCCGGTCAAAGATGGAGTAGCGCCGCTGGTTGACAATCAGGGGCAGGTGGATCTTGCGGGCATACTTGACTGCCGCCTCGGTCTGCTCGCGATTGTAGTTGGAGATTCCGGCGTAGATTGCCTTGCCCGCGTCCACAAGAGACTTGAGGGCGTCTAAGGTCTCCGCAAGCGGCGTGTCTGGATCCGGGCGATGATGGTAGAAGATATCTACATAGTCGAGTCCGAGCCGGCCCAGGGATTGGTCCAGGCTTGCAATCAGATATTTGCGGCTGCCCCAGTTGCCGTATGGGCCGGGCCACATGTCATAGCCGGCCTTTGAAGTGATGATCAGTTCATCCCGATAGGGCTTGAAGTCCTCGGCAAGGAATTTGCCTGCATTCTTCTCGGCCCGACCGTACTGGGGGCCGTAGTTATTGGCCAGGTCAAACTGGGTGATTCCAAGATCAAAGGCGGTTCGCATCATAGCCCGCATATTGTCCGGGTTGTCATTCTCTCCGAAATTGTGCCAGAAACCAAGAGAAATAGCGGGAAAGAGAAGACCACTTGCGCCGACTCTGCGGTAGAGCATCTTCTCATAGCGATCATCAGCTGCCTGATAGGTGTGTGACATGGTTCCCTCCTCTGCCATACTTGTTTGTCGGACGATTGGGCTGTTTCTACCGGACTATTATAGAACAAATGAGAGATTATGGAATGGCCGACCGAAGGAGGAAACGAAAAATAAAGAACTGATATCGAGAATATTGAATATATAGGAGGATAGAAATGTCTATTTTAAGCTTCCAAGAAGTGAGTTATGCATATGATCAAGAAAATGTTTTGGATAATATTACCTTTGATATCCCGGAAGGAAAGATCATAGGACTAATTGGTGCAAACGGAGCTGGTAAGTCAACATTAATTAAGCATATAGTACGTTATTTAACACCTGATAAAGGGATGATTAAATATATGAATAAGGATATATATGAGCTTGCAGATAATATGTTCCCGATTTCATATATTCCCGATGAACCTGTCGTGTTTGATGAATTGACAGTCATAGAACATTTGATGTTTATCAGCGCTGTATATGGAACAAATAAGGATATGGAAAAGCTAATTGATCGATTGGAATTGCAAGATCATTTGTTTAAAACCCCTTTTGCCCTATCTAAGGGAACGATGCAAAAGCTTTCAATAGGTTGTGCGCTACTAAAACCGCATAAAATACTTGTGGCGGATGAACCTTTTACAGGTTTAGATCCCAAGCAGATTAATAATCTAAAAAAAATATTTGTAGAGGAAAAAGAACAAGGGAAAACGGTATTATTATCGACACATTTGTTAGAGGTTGTTGAAAACACATGTGAATATTTTATATTTATTGAAAAAGGAAGACTAAAGATAAGAGGAAGTTTAGAGGAGATACGTGGTGAACTGTCTGCAACATCTTTAGAGGAAGTTTATCTGCTGTTAGAAAATATTGATGCATGTAGGGAGTAGGAAAAATGAAGTACTTGTTTTTTAATAAAATTCGAGAGACAAAAGTTCTGATTTTGAATTATAAATATGAGGTTATCTTATTGGTCTTATTTGGGGTAGTTGGGGTAAGCCAAATTTTCCATTTGATTGCCGTTAATAAAGGAATAATCAATGCAAACCAAATGCAATTGGCCATTGGGATCGGCGTTATTAATGCCATTCGTATTTTTGTGGGGAAAAAACCTATTTTTAAAATTAGGACAGCAAGTATACATTATTTTTACAATACAAAATTTTATAAGGCAGTTGTGACGCTTGCTCGCGGAGTTCGTTTAATACAGAGTTTGGTAGTAGCAATTTGTTTTTCGCTTTTATTCTGGGAACAAAAAAACAATCAAAGAAACGTGATAGTTTTATCTGCATTTATACTGTATTTTCTGACGATAGACTTATTATGTTGGCTTAAATATAAAGATATATATATAGTGTATATCTTACTTTTAACCTTAATATCAACAGCGTTATTTCTGGCCTCATTTCTTTATTCTCTTTTTATATGCTTACAGCTAGTGTTTATGTTTTTTTTGCTTTTGATTGATATGCTAATTAAGCTGGATATGCATCAATATATTGAAGATATAAATTTTTTAGAACGCGCAGATCGGTCAAGCAGATACCGAAATTACCTTGAAATGCAGCAACTTACAACGGAGCGGGTGGCAAAAAAAAGATATCAACCGTTTTTAGATTTTTTACTAGATAAACAAAGTACTGTACTTATTTGGAAGGTGGTTGTTGAATTTATACGGTATTCACCTCGTGTAAAAATCCTACTGCTGATTTTAATTGGAGGGGGAATTGTTTTAAATAAAACTTCGTTAATAACTATAATACCATTTTTTTCTGACCCACTACTTCGAAAAATAGGAGGTGTTATATGTTATATGATGGGTATGTCATCAATTTATGGTACTGTGCTAGTCCAGGTAGAAAAATTTTTAGCGAAAAATAGACTGGCTTTTTTACTTCCATTTACGGATAAATTTATCTTATTAAATTATGGTGTAGTGGGAAGTGGAGTAGTAATTGCTACGACAGCATTTGTTGATATTATAATGCAGTTGAATTTTATAAAGTCGGTTTGTTCTTTATTTTTAGTTGGTTTTACCAGTTTAGGAGCCATTCTTTTTTCGGAGAAAAAGCACAGAAAAATTATTTGTTCGTATGTATACAATTTTATTATGGGTATTGTGGGGGTAATTATCTATGGCATTCTATAATGGGTCAGTTTTCAAGACAAAAATCCGAGATTTTTATAATGAACTGATATCCATAGTTATGAGAGTATTGATACCCTGGGGTACTGATGTTCAAGCTATATCCCTGGCTTCCTCATAAAGCATTGCCGGGTAATACACAGAAGCAGGCGGTACATTCCCGATCGCCGAATGACAGCACTCGAAGTTGTAGGTATGGATGTACTCCCTGACCGTAGCTCTGGCCTCCTTGATGTTGTGCCATTCTGTCAGGTAGGCTTCCTCATACTTGAAAGAGCGGAACCACCGCTCGATCTTGATGTTGTCAGCCCAGCGGCTCTTGCCGTCCATACTCTGACGTACCTTGTTAGCCAGGAAGTGGAAAATCGCATCTTGCCGAAGAGAAATTATAAAAAGCCCTTGCAAGCATAAGAGAGATGACCTATAATCCGTTTCAGTAACAATTCCTAATTATAGATTTATGGGACCTCCACCGCCTGTGTGGAGAGAAAGGAAATGCGATATGGATAAGTATATGTGTGAGCCCTGCGGTTATATCTATGATCCCGAGCTTGGCGATCCCGATGGGGGCATTGCGCCCGGAACCGCCTTTTCGGACATTCCCGATGACTGGGTCTGCCCTGTCTGCGGCGCGTCCAAGGATGCCTTTGTTGTAGCTGAATAAGCGGATCGGAAATAAAATTCCGCCATAAAACCGGACACGGGTCCCGGCAGGCCCGACCTATGAATGCTTTCCTGTTCCTGACAGGGGAGCATTTATTTTTTCGCCCGAAAACTCCGCAGATTGCGGATGCAGGGAATCTTTCATCCTGTCGGAAAGGGAGAAAAAAACTCAGAATCTTTGTGGAGTCTGTCTCTTGTGCAGTGATCCCACAGGGGCTATTCTGGCCTTAGCTCTCGTGACAGATGGGCTTGATCGGTCAAGTCGATCGATAATGGGAGGAAGTATGGGAAAATACACATGCAGAGGGCGGCGGAGATGGATCCTATGCCTGGCCCTGTTACTGGCAATCATGGGAACCCTTCTGCCCTTCTCGCCCGGAGGAAGGGGCGGAAAGCAGGGGCTTGCGCACGCGGCGGAGGACCTGGCAGTTCTCAAGGCCTATGATAAGGAGGTTAAGTACGAACAGGTCGGTCTGGGAAGATCCAACTGGACAGATGACTTCGTCCTGGAGAGGGGCGGGAGGGACTATCACGGATTCTGCGTTAATCCGGCCAGGTCCACACCTGAGCTAGGATCCAGATTCACAGTCCGCGAGTTGGATGATGCGCAGGTCCGCAAGATTCTCTATTACGGCTACGGAAGCAAGACCAGTGTTCTGGGGGATCTGGGTCTGTCTTCCGAGGAGGGACTTGTAATCTCACATGTAGCCCTGGCCAGGGCCCTGGGAGATCCCCACTGGGCCATTGATCTCAATGCCAGGGGCAGGCAGCTGACGGATCGGTTCCTGAATCTCCTCGCCTCGAAAGCTCTGCCGGGAAGAGAAGAGCAGCGGGCCTTTCTCTGTCACAACACAAAGAGGGGAGGGCAGGATCTGGTCTACTCCTGGCAGGCAGACAAGTCCGAGGAAGAGAAGAAGACCTCTCTGCTGATCAGAAAGCGGTCTGCGGCAGACCATCTGACCAAGGGCAATGCATCTTATTCTCTGGCCGGAGCCTGCTATGGACTCTATGCCGATTCGGCCTGCAAGACCTGCCTGCAGGAGGTCTGCCCGGACCGGAAGGAATCCGGGGACTATGAGGGGTGTTTTCAGGGACTGACGGTCGGGAAGCAGTATTTCATCCGTGAGATCCGGCCGCCTGCGAATGGGTCCTATGCCATAGACGAGAGGGTCTATCCCTTTACCGCAGGAAAAGAAGCCGGCCCAGGGGAGATTTCATCCCTGGAGATGAAGGAAGAACCGGTCTATGCGGCGCCGGACCTGCTCCTGCGCAAGAAGGACGCCCAGCTCGGCTCCAAGGGGCAAGGTGATGGGAAACTGGCCGGAGCAGAGTATGCGATCAGCTATTACCCGGAGGATCTGCCCTCAGCAGAGGCTTCCGGGGGAAAGAAGCCTCTTTACCGCTGGATCATGCGGACAGACGAGAGGGGAGAGATTCATTTTCAGAATAAGGACTCCTATGTGTCAGGGGATCCGCTGCCGGAATATCAGGGAAAGAGGGTCCTCCCCCTGGGGTCCTGTCTGATCCAAGAGCAAAAGGCTCCGCATGACGCGAAAGGGAGAGCCCGGTATGCCCTTGATCCAAAGATCTATCTGGTCAAGATCCGTATCGGAGCAGACCGGAAGATCAGGGTGGAGAATCCTCTGCTTGAAGGGCACAGGGAGCAGATCCTGCGCGGTGGGATCCTGATTGAGAAGCGGGAGGCCTCCTATCCGGACGGAAGCGACTACACGGCGGGGATGAGCCTGGAGGGGATCCGCTTCTCCATCTATAATCGGTCAGCCGAGACGGTGGCAGTAGATCTGGACCGGGACGGGACCTATAGCCGGAGGGAATATTTCGCTCCCGGAGCCAAGATCCGGGAAATTACAACAAGGAAATACAGCAGGGACGAGGCGGACCGCCTCTATGGCATTAAGAGCAAGGCAGAGGAAGTCTATCTGGCGACAACGGACGATGACAGGGACGGCAGTGATCAGAGTCTACCCAGCGGAAGATATGGGATCGTCGAGGAGACGACGGGCGGCTCAGGCTTGTCGGGCCCGGTCAATCGAGATTATATCCTGCGCGAGAGGCAGGAGAAACTGGTTGAGATTCACGGAGATCTGCAGGAGGGGCAGCTCTGCCGGACAGATATGGCCGGCCGGAAGCTGACCTTCGCAGAGAACAACCTGCCCATGCGGTCAGACCTTGTCTTAAGCAAGGTCAAGGAGGACACAGGGGAGAGGATCTCCGTTCCCTTCCTCCTGATCCGGGAGGAGAGTGGGGAGAAGCACATCCTGATGACGGATTCCAAGGGAAACTTTGACAGCAGGGCAAGTCTAAGACCCCACAGTCAGAAGACAAATGCCAATGACCGCTTTCTGGATCTGGTCGAGATCGGGCAGGAGCCGGAGGGAAATCCGGGCGGAAAGCCGCAGATCAGGCAGAAGAGGGATCTGAAAGTATCGGAGATGACAGAGGATGCGGGCCTCTGGTTCGGCAGGGGAAGCCATGGGAATATGGCCGGGCCAAACGACCGCCTGGGAGCCCTTCCCAAGGGCCATTATCGTCTGATCGAACTGTCCTGTGACAGGAACCGGGGGTATAAGCCGGTGGATCTTCGGTTTACCGTCGACCGGGAGGGCAAAAAGCCGGAAGAAATTGTGAACCTGGGAAAGATCAGAAACCATCCCATCACACCAAGGAAACCGCCGGCGCCGGGAGAAGTACGCGCGCCCAAGATGGGAGATCCGGGCCAGATATGGGTTCTTCTGATCTGCGGAACATTTGCCCTGGGAAGCATGGCGGTTCTTCTGGCAATACGCAAAAAGAAGTAGTGATAGAAGAGCGAAATCACAAGGTCAATCTGCGCATTGATTCAAGTTCTGTGCTAGAATGGGGGAGATTTACGGATCTGACAGCGGAGAAAGAAGGCAGTTCATGGGAAAGTTCGGAAGGAAAAACGGTGACAGCAAGAAGGCGGCAGAGAAGAAGATGGCGCAGCAGCTTGCGGCACTCAAGCGCAAACAGGCCAAGAAGAAGTGATTTTCAGAAGCAGTTTTCAGTCAGCTTGATTCTGATTTGAGAGATAAGAGGCAGGACCCGGAAGAGGTCCTGCTTTTTCTTGCCCGGCCCCTTTGACTTGGCGGGATCCGGCGGGCCGGCTCGCTTGCATCGGCTTAGGCGGATGTCTATAATAAATGCGTTGTACTCTGCCCGAATCGGGCGCCGAGAGGAAAGAAAGAAGCGCTTTTTCCGAATTGTTATAGAAGAAAGACTGGAGGAACCACATGGCCCTGAGCAAGAAGCCGGTCAACGGAATGAAGGATATCCTGCCCCGCGAGGAGGAGATCCGCGATTATCTGACAGGGGTCATCAAGGAGACCTATCGCAGCTATGGATTTACCCCCATTGAGACTCCCTGTATGGAGCATATTGCCAATCTGAGCAATAAGCAGGGCGGAGATAACGAGAAATTGATATTCAAGGTCTTAAAGAGGGGAGAGAAGCTCCATTTGGATACGGCCGAGACAGAGGAAGATATCGTAGACTACGGGATGCGCTATGACTTGACCGTTCCCCTGGCCCGCTTCTACGCCAATCATGCCAATGACCTGGCCAGCCCCTTTAAGGCTCTGCAGATCGGCAGTGTCTGGAGGGCGGATCGGCCGCAGAGAGGCCGCTATCGCCAGTTCACCCAGTGTGACATCGACATCCTGGGCGAGCCGTCGAACCTGGCTGAAATAGAGCTGATTCTTGCCACGACCAGCTGCCTTGGCAAAATCGGCTTCAGGGACTTTGAGATTCGGATCAATGAGCGCCGAATCCTAAAGGCCATGGCTTCCTATGCCGGATTCTCAGAGTCTGACTTCGATGAGATCTTTATTATCCTGGACAAGATGGACAAGATCGGAGCGGCCGGGGTAAACGAAGAGTTGAGGGAGAAGTATGACGGCGCCGCCGTCGACAAGTACATGGAACTCTTTGAGAACCTGTCTGATAAGAGAGACCTGCGCGAGGGGGTTGACTATCTTCGAAAGACTCTGGGAGAATTCCTTGATCCAGAGGTCGCAAGCTCTCTCGAGGAGATTGCAAGTGTCGTGAACGCAAGCAAGGAGGCGGACTTTGCCCTTGTCTTCGATCCCACCTTGGTTCGGGGCATGAGCTATTATACCGGGACGATTTTTGAGATTGCGATTCCCGAGTTCGGAGGATCCTGCGGAGGGGGCGGACGCTATGATAAGATGATCGGCGGCTTTACCAGTCATGATACGCCGGCCTGCGGCTTCTCCATTGGTTTTGAGCGGATCGTTCTTCTGCTTTTGGAGTCGGATTTTCAAGTCCCAAAGACAGGGAGGAAAGTAGCCTATCTGGTCGAGAAAAACTATCCGGCAGAGAAGCTGGCCCTACTGATGAATCAGGCCCAAAGAGCCAGAGAGGCGGGAGAACAGGTTCTCCTTGTCCGCATGAAGAAGAACAAGAAGTTCCAGAAGGAACAGCTGTCTGCTGAGGGCTACGAGGACTTCCTCGAGTTCTTCAACAGAGACTGAGCAGCGTTTGTTGCGTTCACTTTGTTTGAGCAGAGAAAGAAGGATATCAATGGCAGAATCAATGCAGGGACTGCGCCGCAGCCACCGCTGCGCAGAACTCTCGGAGGCCGACATCGGCCGTAAGGTCACGCTTATGGGCTGGGTGCAGAAGCGGCGGAACCTGGGCAGCCTGATTTTCGTCGACTTGCGCGACCGGTCCGGCCTGATGCAGATCCTCTTTGATGAGAATATCGTGGGCAGCGAGGGCTTTGCTGCAGCAGGCAGTGTCAGAAGTGAATATGTGCTGGCAGTGACCGGCCGGGTGCAAAAGAGAGAGGCCGCTGTCAACGAGAACTTAAAGACCGGCTCCATTGAGTTGGCCGCCCAGGACATCCGCATCCTCAGTGAGTCGGAGGTTCCCCCCTTCCCCATCGAAGACGGGATCAAGACCAGGGATGAGCTCCGTCTCAAGTACCGCTATCTGGATTTGCGCCGGCCGGAAATGCAGAAGAAACTGATTCTCAGGTCCAAAGTGACAAGCTTGATCCGCAAGTACATGACAGAAGACGGTTTCCTGGAAATTGAGACTCCCATGCTGCAGAAGTCCACGCCTGAGGGGGCGAGGGACTATCTGGTTCCCTCTCGTGTGCATCCGGGTTCCTTCTATGCCCTGCCCCAGAGCCCCCAGCTCTTCAAGCAGCTCCTGATGGTGTCCGGTTTTGACCGCTATTTTCAACTTGCCCGCTGCTTCCGCGATGAGGACCTGCGCGCCGACCGACAGCCGGAGTTCACCCAGGTGGATCTGGAAATGTCATTCGTTGACATGGAGGATGTCCTGGAGGCCACGTCCAAGCTTCTGCGCAATGTCTTTCGGGATGCCATCGGGGTGGAGGTTCCGGATCCGATTCCCCGCTTAACCTGGCAGGAGGCCATGGATCGTTTTGGCTCTGATAAGCCGGATACCCGTTTTGGGATGGAGCTTGTAAATGTCTCCGATGTCCTTTCCGGCTGTGAGTTCGCCGTCTTTCAGTCTGCTCTCGCATCCGGCGGCACAGTTCGCGGGATCAATGTCAAGGGACAGGGAGACATGGGACGCAAGAAGATCGACAAGCTGGTTGATCTGGCCAGGGCATGCGGAGCCAAGGGCTTAGCCTACATTCAGTGCAAGTCTGACGGCACGGTCAAGTCCTCCTTCTCCAAATTCTTGCGCGAGGAGGAGATGAACGCCCTCTTGGAGGCTATGGATGCCAAGGCCGGTGACCTGCTTCTCTTTACCGCAGACCGGTTCAAGACGGCAGTGGAAGTTCTCGGACAGATTCGCCTGACTCTGGCCAGAGACCTGGACCTGATTCCGAAGGATCAGTTCCATTTTCTGTGGGTTGTCGATTTCCCGGCCTTCGAGTGGTCGGACGAGCAGAGCCGCTTCCTGGCCATGCACCACCCCTTCACCATGCCCTATGAGGAGGACCTGGACAAGCTTGAGAGCGGCGATCTGGGATCCATTCGGTCTAAGGCCTATGACATTGTCCTAAACGGCGTGGAATTGGGCGGGGGATCCATTCGTATTCACCAGGACCAGGTGCAGGAGCGCATGTTTAAGGCACTCGGGTTCACGATCGAGGAAGCCCGTGATCGCTTCGGCTTTCTGCTGACCGCCTTCGAGTACGGTGTCCCCCCGCACGCGGGTCTCGCCTTTGGCTTGGACCGGATGATTATGCTTATGACTGGAGCGGAGTCCATTCGCGATGTGATCGCCTTCCCCAAGGTCAAGGACGCCTCAGACCTGATGACCCAGGCGCCCTTGCCGGTCGATGGCAAGCAGCTTGAGGAATTATCTCTTGAGACCCTTGCTATAGAGGGAGAGGAAGAGAAGGACGAAGAGAAGGACGAAGAGAAGGACGAAGAGGAGGCATAGGCTCGAGCGATCAAGCGAAAGACCATAAATCAGGCAGATAAACGCAGAGAGGTCTCTATGACGGGCGGGGAAGAGAATCCCGGTCTGGGCAGAAAGAGAGACCTCTCTTTCTGTATCGAAAGAGAAGTTTCAAAACATAATTTACGTGAAAAAAATATTCAAAATCCGGCCATGGAAATGTGGTCTGTGCTATAGTATTAACATGCGAGTTGCGGACGCAGCGGGGTATATTTTGCAGATGGGGGAAAAATGAGAGAATCGGTTGATCGAACGAAGAGCAAGAAGCATCGAATCAGAAACCGGGTGATACGGACGATCGTTGGGATCCCGCTCGCTCTGGTCCTGGCCTTCTGCCTCTTGATCGGATATCTGAGTCTGACAGAATTCAAACCGGAGGCCAAGGAGACGGTTGCCGTTCAGACGACAGATCGAAAAGAGCTGGGGTCCAACCAGAGGAAGAGCGTCGATGCGGTTCCGGATGAGAAGAAGACCCGGGCGGAGAGTCAGATTCCCACCGGAAAGATGCTGTCTTTCCTCAGCTGGAATGTCGGTTACGGGGCGCTGGGAGATAATGCGGATTTCTTCATGGACGGAGGCAAGGGGGTTAAGACTGCCAGCCGGGAACGGGTGACCCAGAATCTGAACGAAATGATTGAGGAGGTCAAGAGGATTAATCCGGATTTTGCCATGTTCCAGGAGGTAGATACGAATTCGCATCGGTCCTATGGGATTGATGAAAGCAAGGTCTTGAGTCAGGCCATGCCCAAGGGGGAGATGACCTTCGCCTATAATTTCAAGGTGGCCTTCATTCCCTACCCCCTGCCCCCGATCGGGAAGGTGAACGGGGGAATTGAGACGCTGAGCAAATATCAGATCAAGGAGGCGGACAGGATCTCTCTGCCGAACCCTTTCTCCTGGCCCAACCGCCTTGGAAATCTGAAACGGTGCCTGGCAGTCCATCGCATTCAGGTATCCAATGGGAAGGAACTGGTGCTTGTCAACCTGCATCTGGAAGCTTATGACGATGGAGAGGGCAAGCTAGCTCAGACCAAATTACTCAGAGAGTTCCTGCAGAAGGAAGTCGATGCCGGCAATTATGTGATTGCGGGAGGAGATTTCAATCAGATCTTCTCCAATGTGGATGCATCCGCCTATCCGATTTTTGATGGCAGGTGGAAGCCTGGCGTGATTAACGTCTCTGATTTCGGGAAGGACATGCAGCTTCTTATGGATGAGAAGACAGCCTCTTGTCGGAGTCTTGACAGGCCTTTGGAGGGAGCTGACCGGAAGAATTTTCAATTCTACATTATTGACGGCTTCATCTGTTCTAAAAACGTGACGGTGGAGAGCACACAGGTTCAGGATCTTGCTTTTCACGCATCCGATCACAATCCGGTTGTCCTCAGGGCCAGCTTGAATTAGAACCGAATGGCAGCGATAACAGACCGGTATGGGAGACAGGCATTTTCATCCCCCTTTTTCGAGGGCATCGTCTATAATAGGAGACGCATTACAGTAGATCTGTCTGAGAAATGAGGCACATATGGCAAAGCAAAATCTGGACTGGGAGAATCTCGGCTTCGCATACATGAAGACCGACAAGAGATACGTTGCCAACTATATCGGCGCGAGAGGAAGCTGGGATCAGGGGGCTCTGATTGATGACGCCAATATCGTCATGAGTGAGGACGCAGGCGTCCTCCAGTATGCCCAGACTGTCTTCGAGGGCCTGAAGGCATATGAGACCAGGGACGGCCGGATTGTCTGCTTCCGCCCCGATCTGAATGCCAGCCGTCTGCAGGACTCGGCGGTTCGCCTGGAGATGCCCCCTCTATGCAAAGACCAGTTCTTAGACTCGATCCGCAAGGTCGTCTCGGCCAATGCCTCCTGGGTTCCCCCATATGGCTCCGGCGCGACCCTTTATGTTCGCCCCTATATGTTCGGAATCAGTCCGGTGATCGGGGTCAAGCCGGCCGATGACTACCAGTACCGGGTCTTTACTACTCCCGTCGGGCCCTATTTCAAGGGAGGGGCAAAGCCCATCTATGTCAGAATCACAGACTACGATCGGGCGGCTCCCCACGGAACCGGTAATATCAAGGCCGGTCTCAATTACGCCATGTCTCTCAAGGCGATTATGGAGGCGCACCGGGAGGGATTTGCGGAGAATATCTACCTGGATCCCGCGACCCGCTCTACACTGGAGGAGACCGGAGGCGCCAATATTCTCCTGATTGATCAGGAGGATCGGCTGGTTGTCCCCAAGTCCGATTCGATTCTTCCGTCCATCACCAGGAGGAGTCTTGTATATGTGGCAGAACACTACCTGGGAATGAAGGTCGATGAGAGACCGGTTCGCATTCAGGAAGTGCGGGAGGGCAATTTCAAGGAGTGCGGTCTCTGCGGAACGGCGGCTGTGATCAGTCCGATCGGCAAGATCTACGATCACGGCAAGGATATCTGCTTTAGCTCCGGCATGGAGGAGATGGGCCCCTGGATGACAAAACTTCGCCAGACCCTGCTGGGAATCCAGGAGGGGATCATTGAGGCACCCGAGGGGTGGATCTTCGAAATCGGCGAGTGATTGATCATATCTCGGAGAGAAAGTGCAGGCGTCAGAGAGAGCAGTCCTGACGCCTGCGCTTTTCTTAATGCCGGGAGAATCAAAATTAAGGGAAAAGCAAGAGAAGAAGAAGTGAAGATGAGGAGGTCGAACATATGCAGACACAGGTATCGGGCTTGTCAATGGCCTTTATGGCAGTCTCCGGGGCAATTGGCTTTTTTCTCCCCCTGGCTCTGGTCATCTATTTCAAGCGGAAGAAGAAGGCGGACCTGATCTCTGCTGCAATCGGGGCCGCTGTCATGGTCCTCTTTGCCTTCGTCCTGGAGCGCGCCGTCTTAAATCTGCTGGCCGGCTCGCCGCTTCTGGCCCTGATCGGAGGGAATTTTATCAGCTATTCCATCTATGGAGGCCTGATGGCTGCGCTCTTCGAGGAGACCGGCCGCTATCTGGCCATGCGGTTTCTGATGAAGAAGCAGCAGGCCAATCCCTCGAACGCCCTGATGTATGGAGCCGGGCATGGGGGAATCGAGGCTGTGGTCGTACTGACGGTTCCCATGATTAACAATCTGATCTATTCCGCCCTGATCAATCGGGGGATGATCGAGAGTATGGTTTCGCAGCTGCCGGAGGCTTCCCGGGGACAGATGCAGCAAGTGATCGAGCAGCTGGTTCTGTCGCCGGCGCAGACCTTTCTTCTGGGAGGCATGGAGAGGATCAGCGCCATCCTCCTGCAGATCTGTCTGTCGATGCTGGTATGGCTGGCAGTCATCGGGAAGAAGAGCAAGTACTTTGGAGTGGCCCTGATCATGCATTTTCTCGTTGATACGGGGCTCATATTTGTCGTAAAGCTATTCGGTCCGATTGTGGCGGAGGCAGTCCTTCTTCTGGCGGCGATTGTAGCGATCACGCTGACGGCCGGATTCTTTGCGCACATCATCGAAAAGGGGTCGCCGGATGCAGGTGGCCGGGATAAGGAACCATCGGAGGACCCGCTGCTGACGTCTGATCAGGCGGACTCCGATCAATAGACAAAAGTTAAGGCAGCTGAGGGGGTCAGCTGCCTTAAGGGGGGTATAATAATATAAAAGGGGAAGTGACTTAAGAAATACGATTTAGGGGGGTGTATTTCTCAGGTCACGTATAATATAGCAGGGCTAAGAAAATGCAACAAGAGAGAATATAGACAAAAATATTGGGGGAGAAACGTTCTTCCCTTGTTGGATTTGCTGTCAAATGCGGGCTTCTCAGAAAAACGCACAAGAAAGAGATATATTGCATACAATCTACTGGACAATTAGCACATATGCCACCAAGGGAAGAAGCAAAGATGATCAATGAGGAAAGCAGCTATCGCGTCGAAGCGGATGAAAAGAGGATCCTGGACGAGCTCCGCGCAGGCAGGAATTTACGGCGGAACCTGTCCGCCCTTCGGGAAATCCTGCGGAAGAGCCGAGGACAAGTAAGGAAGCGGGAATCCGATGAACACACCTGCGCGGATTGGATTCGCGGCGCGCTGGAGGAGAGAGACTGGCTGACTTTGTTCAAGTCGGAGGACGCCAAGGCGCGTAAAAATGCGGCTTCCCTGGCCGGGGATCTCCTCCGCACGTGTCGGGATAAGGCCTGGTCCGACCGAACCGGCCGGATGCTCTGGGAGGCTTATCGGAAGGAGGAGACGCTCTTTGTGCGAAGCGTCTACCTGAAGGCATTGGAGGGAGGAGACTGCTCTTTTGCCCTGGGAGAGATGCAGGACCGACTGGACCAATTGAGAGCGTGCGCCTGCTCCGAAGAGACATTGGCCCATATCCGGGCCGAGAGACAGGCCCTGGAGTCAATTTTAAGCGAGCTTGGGGCATATGGTGGAGAACTCTGCTGGAGGGGGATCTCGGGGGAGGAAGAGATCCTCTTGGAGTGCCAGCCTTATATCAGGAATCAACTGAAGGCAAGGGTTGATGCTATCTCAAGGAAGCCGGCGGAGTCCCGGATTGTCCCGAGAGGGCTCAGGGTCAGGCTGACAGCGGAAAACTGGGAGAAAGTCCTGGCCTGTCGGATCTATAAGGGCTTCTATATCTATGTGCCCCTGCGAAAGGGAACGCGAGCTGATCGCAAGGGGGTGGCCGAGGCTATCTGCAAGTCCGGGCTCCTGGATATTCTGGGCCGGATCTATTGCAGGAAAGAGGAGCTGGCAGAGGACCCTTCCCGGGAGACCTCCTACCGCTTTCGCCTGTCCCGGATGGAGAGCTTGAAGCAGTCGGATCCCGGGACAAGGGACTGTGATCCGGGGAGAGAGGGCGATTTCCTGCGGCGTCTTGCGGCAGAGATTGAGGAGGAGTCCCGGCATCGCCTGATTAATGTCCCGGGCAGCTATCAGCTTGAGATTCTTCTGGCAGCCAAACGAGACGGGACCTATGCCATCTATCTGAGACCGTCTCTCTATCAGGATCGGCGCTTTTCCTACCGCCTGCATGCGGAGCCGACATCGATGGCCCCCTACAAGGCAGCCCAGATGATAGAGCTCCTATCCCCCTATCTGCGGGCGGACCACCGGGTGATCGACCCTCTGGCCGGTGTCGGAAGCCTTCTGATTGAACGGGCTTACAAGCTTCATATCCTGTCCGGGCGGGCCCGGGGCGGGGATTGCTATGCCTTAGACACCTATGGACAGGCGGTCGCAGAGGGCAGGGAGAATGCCCTTGCCGCCGGTCTGCGGGTTCGCTACATCAACCGGAGCTTCTTCGACTTCAAAGATGAGGATCTCTTCGATGAGATCCTGACGGAGGCGCCCCAGATGGCCGGAGGACAGAGGGAGGAGAAGGAGTATTTCTACCGATCCTTCTTTGATCATGCCATCGGCATCCTGGCCGGGACCGGCCTGATCATGCTCCTGACCCGGGAGGGGAACCTGGTTCGAAAGCAGATCCGCCTGCATGAGTCCCTCTGTTTGAGGGAAGAGATCCCCATGGGAGAGAGGCGGTCCATCTATGTCATCGCGAGACGGTCTTAGCTATTTATGCTGATTTGTCCACTCTCTCGGGGAAAGATAATTTCAAGAGGAAGAAGAATCCCGAAAGGGGCATGATAAAGTCCAATCAGAAGAGGGTGTAGGTCGCCACGGTCTCATACTCTTCCGGCGCACCTAGTTCCGATGCGGTCTTATCGCCCCCGAAAGCCCAGTTCTTTGAGAGGGCATTGTAGCGCTTGTAGACGATGCGGAAGTTGAGCATGGCGGCTCCAAGGTCCAGCCTCTGATCCTCATCGGACTGGATATCATCAGACTTGGCAATCAGATAGAGCTGTCTGCCGGTGTCAATAAAGCGATAGGCCTGGCGGTTTAAGAGAGAGGGGGCAAGACTGGCCGCGTATAGTCCCTTGCCAAGATCGGGATCCACTTCATCGGAAGTCCAGTCCTTGACCATTTGGCCCCACCGGTCCTTATAGGCGATCTCCTGCAGGGAGATCTTAGGAGCGATATGGCCTTTGCGGGTAGACACGCGAACATCGGACATGGTCTTGATATCCAGACGGGGCCCCTCCTCCTCCTTGAAGCCATAGCCGCAGGCGATGATGGCAACCGGCGTCAGATCAGAGGTCCAGCGCAGAGCGGCCTTGGTGGCCTTAATATCTTCTATGGTCAGCCAGCAGGAGGAGAGCCCAAGGTCAGTCAGCTTGAGGATGAGGTTCTCTCCCAGGAAGCCGGCATTCATATACATGTGCTCGTGATCGGCTGACGCGATGACCAGGTAGAGGGGGGCATGAAAGGCGTTGCCCTGATAGCCGACGACCCCCTCCAGCCGGTCTGCCATACCCTTGCAGGCGCTGAGGCTGACCCGGAGATCAGGGACCAATTTCTCGCTGTCGGCAAAATAAGCAGAAATCTCATCGATCAGGGCGTCAGAGACAGGCTTATCATGGTACTTGCGGATGGATTCACGTCGTTCAATCAGTTCTTCGTAATTCATAGATTGCCTCCCGGAAAATCAAGCATATTATGAATCTATTATACACAATGCGAGGGGCTTTCTAAAGAGAAGAAGGCCGATCGAATCCCGCAAATAAAAAATCCCGGACCTAAGTCCGGGACTCTGATCTCATGCGGAAGATGGGACTTGAACCCACACGACATTGCTGCCACAAGATCCTTAGTCTTGCTCGTCTGCCAGTTCCGACACTTCCGCATATCATCTGACAGGCAGATGATGAAGTGCAGGAGATGGGACTTGAACCCACACGACATTGCTGCCACAGGCACCTGAAGCCTGCGCGTCTGCCAATTCCGCCACTCCTGCGCAACATAGATGATAATACAGGACATGGGATTGCTTGTCAACAAGGAATTTCACCGGATCAGGCTCGGGACCGGCCCTTCTTTTTCCTGGTCCACATCCAGTAGGCTCCCATGGAATAACCGGCTTTCTCGGAGACGTCATCACTCAGGTAGGCAGCCAGATCTTGCGGGGCTTGCCAGGCTCTCGCAGCGGCCTCGGTCAGGTACTCGATCTCGGCGTACCAGAACTCCGTGTCAGCACCCCGGTCTACCCGGTTGACCTCCAGCTTCAGGCCGTCGGGCAGGGCATAAGTCCGGCGGATCTTTGGAATGAGGGGGAGGGCAATCATCTCCTCCAGTTCCAGGAACTGATCTCGATGAATCTCGATCTCTGTCTCGCGCCGGACTATGCCCTTGCCGGTCTTGAAGCAGAGAATATAGTGGGTGTCACCGCCGGACAGGGCCTCTTCCCGGATGCGGACGGTGGGATGAAGGGACAGATAGCCCTGCCGCATCTTCTGTTCGCGGATGAGGGGAAGGCCCTCGGGCCAGCCGGTCACCATCCACTTGCGTTCTATTTCCATAGCAATCCTCCTCCCGAGCCTATATAGGAGATTCTATCATTCTTCCGTCCATAAATTCCATGCGGCAATTCCATGCGGCAATTCCATGCGGCAAGTTCCATGCGGCAGTTCCATGCGACAAATTCCATGCGGCAGAGGGGGTCTTGTGGTAGAATCGACCCTAAACGGGGTTGATGATGGCCGCTGCAAGGGAGGAGAGACCGGAATGAATATTGTCTGCCTGGATTTGGAAGGAGTTTTGGTTCCGGAGATCTGGATTGCGTTTGCGGAGAAGACCGGGATTGAGGGCTTGAGGAAGACGACGCGTGATGAGCCGGATTACGATAAGCTGATGCAATACCGGATTGAGATCTTAAGAGAACACGGCCTGGGTCTCAATGAGATTCAGGAGACCATCGCCATGATCGATCCTCTGCCGGAGGCCAGAGCGTTTCTGGACCGGCTGCGGGAGAAGGTGCAGGTTGTGATTATAAGCGATACCTTCGAGCAGTTCGCCATGCCCCTGATGAAGAAGCTGAACTATCCCAGCATCTTCTGCAACCGCCTGAAGCTGGCGGAGGATGGACGGATTGTGGGATATGAGATGCGCTGCAATCCATCCAAGCTGACAACTGTCCAGAAGTTGCAGGAGATGGGATATGATACGATTGCGGCCGGCGACAGCTTCAATGACCTGGGCATGATCCAGGCCTCCAAGACAGGGATTTTCTTTCGGACAACCGAGCAGATCCGAAGGGACTATCCACAGTATCCGGCAATTGAGACCTATGAGGACTTCTACAGGGAGATCCTTGCAGCCCTCTGACCATACGGCTTAAAGCTCTCCCGTGAAGAGGGGACTCACTGTGTCCAGGGGCATGTCTCTGCCGGTCCAGAGCTTAAAGGAGGCTGCCCCCTGAAAGAGGAGCATGTAAAGACCGTTGGCATAAGCCAGTCCCTTCTCCTCAGCCAGAGCCAGAAGCGGGGTGGTCCGGGGCTGGTAGATGATGTCTGAGACAAATAGACCCGGGTGCAGGAGATCTCCTTCGACCAGACTCCTGGGGTCTCCCTCCATGCCCACGCTGCTTGCATTGGTAAGAAGCTGGCTGCTTGCAATCGAGTCGGCCAGGGCAGTCTTGTCCGCCATATCCAGAAGGCGGATGGGAGTCCCCGTCTCCCTTGCGACCCGGTTGATAAAGTCGCGGGTCGAGGCGAAAGAGGCATTCCTGCGCTTGAAGACACGGATCTCCCGGACGCCGTCTATGGCCGCCTGAACCATGATCGAGCGCGCGGCTCCGCCGGCTCCCAAGATGGTCATGGTCTTCTCTCTGATGTCAAATCCCGCATGGCGCAGGGAGTCCAGGTAGCCGATCCCATCGGTGCTGTGACCAAGCAGCCGTCCCTTTTCGTTGACGATGGTGTTGACAGAATTGCAAAGGCGGGAGGCCTCAGAGATCTGATCCAGGAGAGGGATGACAGCGGTTTTCAGGGGCATGGTCAGGTTGGCCCCCAGGAAGTTCATCTCCCTTAAGGCATCTAGGATCAGGGGCAGATGGTCTTGGTCTGTGTCAAAGGCCAGATAGGCCAGGTCAACGCCACAGGCTTGGGCGGCGAGATTGTGCATGGCCGGGCTCATGGAGTGGGCCACGGGGTGACCCAGGAGGCAGGCCAGACGGGTATGGCCGGATATGGTTTTTGCGAGTTTCATTTTCGTATTCATGTCATGTATTTTACAATAAAATGAAGGGCGTTGCAGACTGGACCGCCTTGTTTTATGATGGGGCTATTCCATGATCGGTTCCCATCTGTCTTGTGCAGAGGCAATGAGGCCTCCAGACAGGGGGGGAGCGGCTTGTGGCTTGGGAGAGAAAAATATGAGTAAAGAGCTTGTGATCAAGGACATCCGTCTCGGAAGCGGAGTCCCCATAATCTGCGTTCCGATCACCGCATCCGATCCGGAGGCAGTCCTGGCGGAGGCCGGGCGCCTGGTGGAGGCCGGAATCAAAATGATCGAGTGGCGCCTGGATTATCTCAAGGACTGCACGAATACCAATGTAATCCGCCAGCTGCTCATGGACTTAAAGCCGGTCTGTGAAAAAACGATCCTCCTTGTCACCCTGCGCACCTCCGGTCAGGGGGGAAGAGCAAGGATTGACGAGAAGACCTTCGTCAAAACCCTGATGGCGGTCGCGAATTCACATGCGGCTGACCTGATTGACGTGGACTACTTCTTTAAAAAAGAGGGCGAGGGAGACCTGGTCGCCTCCCTGCAGAGGGAGGGCGTCAAGGTGATCGCAAGTCAGCACGATTTCCGCAAGACCCCCTCAGCCATGGAGATGATCTCTAACTTGCTGACCATGGAGGAGAGCGGGGCGGACCTGGTCAAAATCGCCGTCATGCCTCACAGCAGGGAGGATGTCCTCCGTCTTCTGGACGCCTCCACCAGCTTCACGGAGTATTCCGAGACGCCCTTGATTGCCATGGCTATGGGACATCTGGGGATCATTTCCCGTGTGGGAGGCGAACTCTTCGGCTCCTGTGTGACTTTTGCCGCAATGGGGACCGCCTCGGCGCCGGGACAGCTTCCGGTCGCGGATGTGAGGGAGGTCATGGAGATATTGCACCGCCATTTCAAGCCGGAGGGGGAAGATGATTAAGAACCTCTACCTGATCGGCTTCATGGGGGTCGGCAAATCGACGATTGCCCGTGCTCTGCGCAAGCGGATCGGCTGGGAACTGGTGGATACAGACGCTCTGATTGTAAGAGACCAGGGGATGCCGGTGACAGAGATTTTCGCGCAGAAGGGAGAGGAGGAATTCCGCCGGATTGAGACCGAGACCCTGGTCAGGATCTCTGAGAAAGAGCGTCAGATTATCTCCTGCGGCGGCGGCATCCCCATGAGAGATGAGAACATCCGCATCATGAAGGAGAACGGGATCTGCATCCTCCTGACAGCTTCTCCCTATGTCATCCTAAAGCGGGTCGAGAAGAAGAACACCAGGCCGCTTCTGGAGGGCAAAAAGACCATCCGGGACATCTCAAGTCTTGTGAAAATGCGGATGCCATACTACGAGAAGGCCTGTGACGAGCGGGTTTCCGTCAATCACCGGACGGTTCGGATGGTGGTAGAGGAGATTGTCCGCCGACTGAAAAAGCGGGGCTATGAGGAAGAGTAAAGCTGCTGCCAAGGTCTGAAATCGGGAAATCGGGAGTTTAGGCATTGGCAATTGACTTTATGCAGCCCTAGCGTTACTATAGTCAAGTCTCTTTGAGACAATTGTAGGCGTAGCGTAGCTGGATAACGCATCGGACTCCGACTCCGAAGATCGCTGGTTCGAATCCAGTCGTCTACACTGATAGGAAAAGGGTTATTGATAAATTCATCGAGGCCGGTCGCCATACACCGCACTTGCGTCATGGACGCAGCGGAGGAAAGGGCGGCCGGCCTCATCTTGTGCCCTTGTGCGAAGACAAGCTCTCGAACCGGTCCGGGAGGCAGATGCGAGGGGGCCGGCCGGGCCGACAGGAACTGCTACAAGATAGGGTAAAATCTGTTAGAATAGACCTGTCGTTGATAACTATATCCGGGAGTTATTTATGGGGATCTTTGCACCGGAGGGAAAGCTGATGACTTCCCTCAATCGTTATGTCGATGTCTTCTTTATCAATCTTCTGGCTCTTGCGGTCAGTCTGCCCATTATCACGGCGGGGGCTGCCATAACGGCCAAGTACTATGTGTCCATGAAGATCGTTCAGGGGCATGATGTGAAGTTGATTCGGGGCTTTTTTCACTCTTTCAAGGAGAATTTCAAGCAGGCAACCTTGATCTGGATTCCCAGCCTGGCCCTCTTTGCCCTTTTGACATTTGACTTTCTGGCGGCGGGCCGCCTTCTGACCGGCTGGCCCATGCGGGGCCTGCAGGCCTCAAGTCTTCTGATCGCCGTCTTCTTGTTCGGTTGTCTTCTGTTCGGTTTTCCCATGCTGGCGCGATTTGAAGTGACCAATCGCAATTGGATCAAGAACTCTCTTGCCATGGTGGGACTCCACTTTCCGACAAGCCTCTTATGCCTGGCCCTCTTTGCGGCCCCCTTTCTCTTGACCTATTACCTGCCCCAGTTCGCTGTAGTGGCAATGCTGATTCCGACCTTCCTGACGCTCTTTGTCGCAGACCGCTGTGTGGCCTTCTTCAAGCCCTTGCTGCCGAAAGACTATGTGGACCCGGCAGCACCTGTCCCGGACCGGTTCTCAGAGGAGAGCGAGGACATGGCCCGTATGCGGGAGGAATCCGAGATGCGCTGGCCGCCTGTAGCCGGCATAGGCAAGGTCTATCGGGGAGAGGAGGAAGCTGTAGCTGATGCCGGCGGACATTCATCCCGGGTTTCTGAGGACCGGCAGGACCTGGTCAGGGCAGGCGCGGAGGATGAGGCTGACCTGGCCAGGGCCTTAGAGAGCCCCGAGGCTAAGAAGATCGCGGACAAGGAGCGAAAGTGGGGAGACCCGCATGACTTCCTTTCGTCTTGAAATTCACAGGTCGGACAGAGGAGGTGGCACCGATGCCAAGAAAAGGTCCTATAGCATCCCTTGCCGGAAAGAATGGGTCTGCCGATCCCGAATCCCGGCAGACAGACCTTGAGCCGGAGGGCGAGCGCCTGAATAAGTTCCTTTCCAATGCCGGGGTCTGCTCCAGGAGAGAAGGGGACCGGCTCATTGCGGCCGGTCAGGTCACGGTGGACGGCAAGCCTGCCCGGGTCGGACAGAGGGTCTTGCCGGGCCAGGAGGTCGCGGTCCAGGGGACAGTGATCGGGGGCAAAGAGGAGGAGGTCATCCTCCTCTTTCACAAGCCAAGAGGCATTGTCTGTACGACGCAGAAGCGGGAGAAGAAGAATATTGTTGACTTCATCGCCTATCCGAGCCGCATCTATCCCGTCGGCCGGCTGGATAAGGAGTCCCGTGGACTGATCCTCATGACCAACCGGGGCGGTATTGTAAACCGCATGATGCGGGCCAAAAATCGGCACGAGAAAGAATATCGGGTGACGGTAGACCGGCCTATGGATCAGACATTCCTGAGGAAGATGGAGGAGGGGGTCTTCCTGGAAGAGCTTGGAGTGACAACCCGGCCCTGCCGGCTGCGCCGGCTGGGAGATCAGGAGTTCTCAATCGTCCTGACCCAAGGGCTCAACCGGCAGATCCGTCGGATGTGCCAAGCACTGGGATATCGGGTTATGGACCTGGTTCGTGTTCGGATTATGAACCTGTATCTGGATGGGATCAGAGAGGGAGAGTATCGGCATATCACAGAAAAAGAGAGGGAGGATCTGGAGAAACTCTTATCCGCTCCCCCAACGATCGGCCGGCAGTAACCGGCAATCCAAAGCGATCAACGAGATAAAAGCAAGGAGAGACGGAC
The DNA here is from genome assembly GCF_057251025.1 of Shuttleworthella sp. Classification (NCBI taxonomy): domain Bacteria; kingdom Bacillati; phylum Bacillota; class Clostridia; order Lachnospirales; family Lachnospiraceae; genus Shuttleworthella; species Shuttleworthella sp. The sequence continues at coordinate 13,143 of NZ_DBHIDN010000003.1, read as the reverse complement.
CTATGACCTTTGAGAAATACCGGGCATTGATCGACGAGATCAACCACCATATGGATCTCTACTATAATCAGGACCAGCCGGAGATCTCCGATTATGAATATGACAGGCTGATGCAGGAACTCAAGGCCGCAGAAGCAGACCATCCCGACTGGGTGAGGGCGGATTCCCCCAGTCAGAAGATCGGCGGGAGCGCCAGGCGGGAGGCCGGCCTTAAGGTCAAGCACAATGTGCCCATGCTCTCGATTGAAGATGTATTTGACTATCCGTCGGTTGTCGACTGGGTTCATCGGGTGCAGGACCTGCATCCGGATGCGATCTTCTCTGTAGAGCAGAAGATCGACGGTCTTTCGATGACCCTTCGCTATCGGGACGGCAGGCTAATCCTGGCGGAGACCCGCGGCGACGGCCGGACCGGAGATGATGTCACGCAAAATGCCCGGGCCATTCCCCAGGTCCCTCAAAGGCTTCCCATTGCGGATCCCTATCTGGAATTGCGGGGGGAGGTCTATATGACCCGGGACCGGTTCGAGGCCTACAACGCCAAACAGGAGAGGCAGGAGAAGCCCCCGGCGGCCAATCCGAGGAATCTGGCGGCAGGCACCTTAAAACAGCTGAATGCCGGGATCACGGCGGAGCGCGGCCTGGCCCTCTTTATCTTCAATGTCCAGGCGGGAGAGCCTGACTTCATGTCAAGTCAGTTGGACAACCTGGACCGGCTGGCCCGGATGGGAGTTCCCGTGACTTACCATAAGAGGGCGGTTAATGCCGAGGAAGTGATCGGGGCCATCAAGGAGATCGGCCGGATGCGGGGACAGCTGGCCTACGACATCGATGGGGCCGTGGTCAAGATCGACCAGATCGCCTACCGGGCGGATTTCCCCGCCGGGGCCAAGTACTCTGCCGGCCATATCGCCTATAAGTACCCACCCGAAGAGCGGGTGGTCGAGATGGACCGGATTCTGGTCGATGTGGGAAGAACCGGTAAGCTGACCTTCACGGGTCAGTTTCACGATGTAGAGACGGGAGGACCGGCTCAGCTCTGCGGGACGTCCGTCTCCAGAGCAACCCTGCACAATCAGGATTATATCTGTCAGATGAAAATCGGGATCGGGGGCCACTATCGACTCTTTAAGTCCGGGGAGATCATTCCCAAGCTGAATGGCTGTGTGAAAGAGCCGCAGGATGTCTTTCAGGCACCCGACCGGTGTCCGGTCTGCGGGGAGGAACTGGAGCAAGAGGAGAATACGGCGGATATCCGCTGCGTCAATCCATCCTGCCCGGCCCAGCTCTCCCGCACCATCGCCTACTTCGCAGGCAGATCCTGCATGGATATCGCGGGACTGGGGCAGACTTTGGTTGATGCTCTCTGCAGGGAGAAGATGGAGGGGAAAAAGAGGGCCTATCTGACTTCTTACCTGGATATCTACCGGCTGAGAGACCACAGGGACGAGCTGATCTGCCGGGGGATCCTCGGCAAGGAGAAGAACACGGACAAGATTCTCGCCGCCATTGAGGAGTCCAAGTCCAGGAGCCCGGTCTGCCTGCTGGCAGGACTTGGGATAAGAAATGTCGGGACGTCGACAGCCGCCGCCCTCATGGCTTCCTATCCGGACCTGATGGACCTCATGGGGGCAAGCTATGAGGACCTGCAGAAGATTCCGGACATCGGAGAGGCAACGGCGGCTGAGATCGTACGCTTCTTCTCGCATGAAGATAAGAGGAAGATGATGGAGGAGTTCTCCTCCCTGGGTCTTAACATGGTCATGCCCCGGGAGGACAAGACCGATGCCCTTGCGGGCCTGGCCTTTGTTGTCACGGGGACCCTTCCCAACCTGAGCCGGTCTGAGGCCAAGGCCCTGATTGAGAAGAACGGAGGCGAATGCAGAACATCCGTCTCCGGCAAGACCAGTTATCTTGTAGCCGGAGAGGCGGCTGGATCTAAGCTGGACAAGGCAAAGAGCCTTGGAATCCCTGTCATCGACGAGGCGGGTCTGCTCGCCCTCATTGGGGAGAACTAGGCTCCCGGTTTTGGACCGGGCGAACACATGAGTTCCAGAAAGGATAGATCCATGCCAATTCGCACACAGAATGATCTTCCGGCTAAGAGGAAGCTGGAGCGTGAAAATATCTTCGTAGTCGATGAGGATCGGGCCCTGCACCAGGATATTCGACCGATTGAGATCTGCATCTTGAATCTGATGCCCCTCAAAGAGGACACAGAACTGGACATCCTGCGCAGTATGTCCAATACCCCCCTGCAGGTGAATGTGGCCTTTCTTACAACGGCAAGCCATAGGGCAAGCCACGTATCCAAGTCCCACCTGAACAATTTCTATCTGCACTTTGACGATATCAGGGACCAGAATTTCGACGGTTTTCTCATCACCGGCGCGCCTGTGGAGATGAAGGACTTCGAGGAGGTGGACTACTGGGAGGAGCTATGCTCCATCATGGAGTGGACCAAGACTCATGTGACATCCACCCTGCATGTATGCTGGGGCGCGCAGGCGGGAGTCTATTATCACTACGGAATCAAGAAGTACGAGCTTAACAGGAAGCTGTCAGGAGTTTATCCGCAGCATGTGGAAAACCGCAAGGTCCCCCTGGTCAGAGGTTTTGACGACCTCTTTATGGCTCCGGTATCCCGCTGGACGGAATGTCATTCGGATGAAATACGCGCCTGCCGGGACCTGGTTGTCGTGTCCGATTCCAAGGAGGCTGGAATCCTTCTGTGCATGACCAAGGCCGGTAAGCAGATCTTCGACTTCGGCCATCTGGAATATGACCGTATGACCCTGGACCGGGAATACAAGCGGGATATAAGAAACGGCCTGCAGCCGGAGATGCCGGTCAACTACTATCCGGACAACGATCCCTCGAGACGGCCCCTCTTGCAGTGGAGAAGCCATGCCAATGCCCTCTACAGCAACTGGCTCAATTACTATGTCTATCAGATGACACCCTATGACTTCATCGACGCCAACAAGGTCCTTCCGCAGGCGTCGCAGCGACTGACAGACCTGGTCAAGGAGGACTGAGTCAATGGCACTTCGCATGATCATCGGCGGCTCCGGAAGCGGGAAATCCACATATTTGTTCCATCAGATTTTAGGTCTAGCGGCAGAGGAGCCAGGGCGTCGCTTCCTTCTTCTCGTGCCGGAGCAGTTCACCATGGCAGCGCAGAGGGAACTGGTCAAGAGATCCCCCAAGAAGGCCATCATGAATGTGGATGTGCTCTCCTTCAACCGGCTGGCCTATCGGATCTTCGAGGAGACAGGGACCAGACTCAATGACGTGCTTGAGGATGCGGGAAAGAACCTCCTTCTGCGCAGGGTGGCCCAGGAACATGAGGACGAGCTGACTGTCTTAAGGGGCAATGTCCGCCGGCCCGGCTCGATCGATGAGATCAAGTCTCTTCTGACCGAGATGGAGCAGTATCGGATCGGACCGGAGGAATTTGCAGACCTGGCTGAACTGCCGGAGATGAGCAGGGCCTTTCAGAGGAAGGCCCGGGACCTCTCGGTGATCTACCGGGCATTCCGGCAGGAGATCGAGGGCCGCTATATCACGGCGGAGGAGGTCTTGGACCGTCTGGTTCAAGTCATGGATCGGTCCTCCATGATCCGGGACGCGGTGATCGCTTTCGACGGGTTCACGGGGTTTACCCCCATTCAGAAACAGGTCCTGGCCAAGATGATGAGGCTGGCCTCTTCGATCTTGGTGACGATGACCATGGACCCCGGAGAAAGGATCAGCGGCAGGCACTTGGACTATGAGCTCTTCGCCATGACCAAGGCGATGGGGGAGGACCTCCTGCGCCTGTCCCGGGAAGCAGACTGCCGGATCGAGGAGCCGGTCTATTGCAGGGAGGAGCACCGTTTTGCCGGATCTCCCATGCTGGCCCACCTGGAGGCCAATCTCTTTCGCCCAAAGAGCAAGGCCTATATGGCCAAAGAGGAAGAGGCCAAAGAGGAAGAGGCCAAAGGAGAAGAGGTCAAAGGAGAAGATAGAACCGGATATGTGCAGTCCCAGATCCGGCTGGGAAGGGCGGCCAATTTCCGGGATGAGCTGGCATTTGCCGGGGAGGAGATCAAGAAGAAGATCCGTCAGGAGAAGGGGCAGTATCGGGACTTCGCCATTGTGTGCGCCAATCTGCCTGACTACGCCGACTATGTCGCTCTGACCTTTCAGAAGATGGATCTGCCCTATTATCTGGATCAGAACCAGGAGGTCCTCTTTCATCCCCTCTTTGAGTTCATCCTGTCCTCGCTTGCGGTTCTGATTGAGGATTTCAGTGAGGAGAGTCTGGTTCACCAGCTGCGAAGCGGTCTGTCAGATATGGCGGGAGAGGATGTGGATCTCTTGGAGCGCTATATTCACGCGAGACAGATCCGCGGATTTGCGCGCTACCGCCGTCCTTTCGGGGGCATGGCCGGAAAGCTGAGCAGAGACCGGGCGCTTCGGCTGGAGGAACTGCGAAGAGAGATCGTCTCTGATCTGGCCGATTTTCGGGAGCAGATGTGCTCCAAAGAGGCTAGCAGCCGGGATCGGGCCATCGCCCTCTATCGCTATCTGGAAGGCCACAGGGTGGAGGACCGGCTGGAGGCGAAGGCCGATGCCTGTCAAGCAGCCGGGGACGAAATCGCAGCCAGTGTTCACAGACGCGTCTTTGGGCTTGCCATGGGGGTCTTAGAGAAGATGTCTGACCTCCTGGGGGAGGAGAAGATGCCTCTTGCCGACTTCGCGCAGCTTCTGGAGGCCGGATTTGCCTCCATCTCTGTTCCCACGGTTCCGCCCAGTCTGGATGCGGTTGTTGTCGGTGATCTGGAGCGGACCCGCCTGGAGAACATCAAGACTCTGTATGTCCTGGGGGTCTCAGACGCCGCTGTTCCAAAGGCGGCAGAAGGGGGCGGCCTCTTCTCACAGGCAGACCGGGAGAAGCTCAGGGCCAGGCAGATTGAGCTCGCGCCCGGAGATCGGGAGAGGGCTTTCATGCAGAGGTTCTATCTCTATCTGGCTCTGACCAAGCCCTCAGACCAGCTGGTGATCACCTATGCTCGCCTGAGCAGGGACGGCAGCGCCCTGCGGGAGTCTTACCTGATCAGCCTGATTCGGAAACTCTTCCCGGGCCTCAGGGTTGAGAATCTGGAGGAGCGGGAGGACCGGCAGAGGCTTGCGACAGCTCCCCTGGCCCTTGACTACCTGCCGGACGCCTTGCGCGGGATGCGCGAGCAGACCTCCTCTGACCGGGAGCGGCAGCTGGCCTGTGCGGTCTACCGGGAACTGGCAGAGGATGAGACCTTTGCCGGCCGGGCCCGGATGATCTTCGAGACGGTTTTCGGCCAGCCGGGTCAAGTCAGACTGTCTCAAGAAATTGTGCGCGCTGTGACCGGAGATCTGATCTGCGGATCTGTCAGTCGGCTGGAGCAGTATGTCCGGTGCGCCTACGCGTACTACCTGCGTTACGGACTCCTTCTGCAGGATCAGGAGGAGCCGGACATGGATGACCTGGATATGGGAAACTTCTATCATCGGACACTGGAACTCTATTCAAAGGACTTGAAGGAAGAGGGCCTGTCCTGGCAGGAGATCTCGGACCGGGACTCGGATGCGGTCTTGGAGAGGGCTTTCGACAGGGCCTTAGAAGAGATGGAGAGGGCTGATTTTCTGGAGAGACGGCGACAGGAACATGTGATCTTGCGGATGAAGACCGTCTTAAGGCGGACAATCTGGGCCCTTCGCCAGCAGGCGGCCCGGGGAGACTTTGTGCCGGAGGATTTTGAGATGGCCTTCGGCCCCAAGGATCGGCTGGCCTCCATGAATTTCCGGCTGAGAGAGGGAGACCGGATGCAGCTTCGCGGCAAGATTGACCGGGTGGACTGCCTGCGGACAGACGGGGGAGTCTATGTCAAGTTGACGGATTATAAGTCGGGCAGCAGGGAGATAGACCTGACCCGCCTCTATCATGGCTTGCAGATTCAGCTGATTCTCTATATGACAGCGGCTCTTGAGAAGCTGGGCAGGGATGGAAGAAAGGTACATCCGGCCGGCCTCTTCTACTTTCATGTGGATGAGCCCTGGATCAAGAGTAAGGAGGGGGCAGGAGAGGAGGAAATCCGGGAGGAACAGCTCGCCGCCCATCAGCTAAGAGGCCTCTATAACTGCGAGGATCTGGTGGTCAATGCCCTGGATCGGAGTCTGGCCGAACCGAATTCGGAGGCCTCTCGGGTCATCAGCGCCAAGCGCAAGAAGGACGGAAGCCTGGCGGCAAGCCGAGACGCTCTGACAGAAGAAGATCTGCGGCTTCTCGGGGATTATGTCCATGGCAAAATAGAAGAGACAGGCCGTCATATCCTGGGAGGCAGGATAGAAAAAGATCCCTACCAGCTCGGGGGAGAGAATGGCTGTCAGTACTGCGGATTTCGACCGATCTGCGGCTTTGAGAACGGCCTGAGGGGGATGCACTTTCACCGGATGATCAATTACAAGAGCAGCCAGGTTCTGGACCTGATCCGGGAGAAGATGGAGGACAAGGCGCAGGACGAGATGCAGGACGAGATGCAGGACGAGATGCAGGACAAGATGCAGGAGAAGGAGTCATAGATGTCCGAGGAAAAGTGGACGCCGGAGCAGCGTCAGGTGATCCGAAGCAGGGACAGAGATCTTCTGGTCTCTGCTGCCGCAGGAAGCGGCAAGACAGCGGTCCTTGTCGAGCGCATCATTCGCATGTTGACAGACCGGGATCAACCCATGGATGTGGACCGGCTTCTGGTCGTCACCTTCACCAGGGCAGCAGCCCATGAGATGAAGGAGAAGATTCGGAGGGCCATTGACGCAGAGGTCCTGGCGGCCAGGACCATAGTCAATCCGACGGCCGAGCAGAGAGTCCTGCTCTCTCATTTGGAGCGACAGCTGACCCTGGTTCACTCTGCCAAGATTATGACGATTGACGCCTTCTGCGCCAATCTCGTCCGCAATCACTACAATGAGATCGATCTGGAGCCGGACTTTCGGATTGCAGAAGAGGGGGAGGTCCGGCTGATCGCCCAGGAGGTTATGGATCAGCTCATGGATGACCATTACGAGGCCGAAGATCAGGCCTTCTTAGACCTGGTCGACCTCTATTCCAGGCGGGGCAAGGATGACCGGATTACAGATATGATCCGGGACATTTACACGGCTGCCAGCGCAGATCCCTGGCCCATGGACTGGATGGACCGGTCTTATGACCTCTATCGGATCAAGAGCCCTGAGGACATGATGAAAATGCCCTGGATCCAAGGGATTGCCGAGAGAATCAAGAAGCAGGCGGCGGCATGTGAAGAGCTTCTGAATGAGGCCATGCGGCTGAGCCGGCTCCCCGGGGGCCCCTCCTACCAGGACGTGCTTGCGACAGACCTGACTTACTGCAAGAGCATAGGTCAGGCAAAGGACTTGGGTCAGATTGCGGACGTCCTGTCCGGGATTGCGTGGGAGCGGCTTCCGAGCAAGAGAAAGGGCGTGGACGAGGAACTCAAAGAGAGGGCCAAGGAACTTAGGGACCAGTCCAAGAAGGTCATGGACAAGCTGCGGGAGGAGTACGGCAGAGACCCGGCGGCGGAGGGGGAGAAAATCTCCCGCATGGCCCCCTATCTCAGCAGCTTGCTGGACTTGAGCCGGGAGTATGCGTCCTCCTTCGAGGCGCGTAAGAGAGAGAAGAATGTGGTGGATTTTGCGGACCTGGAGCACTATGCCCTTAGAATCCTGCGAGATCCTGCCGATCCGTCGCATCCGATGACGGAGACGGCGGAGGAACTCTGCCGGCAGTATGCGGAAGTGATGATTGATGAGTATCAGGATTCCAATGAGCTCCAGGAGGCAATTCTCTCCGCGGTCGCCGGGAGAGACCTGGGTGAGCATAAGACCTTCATGGTAGGAGATATCAAACAGAGCATCTACTCCTTTCGCCAGGCTAAGCCGGACCTCTTTAACAGCAAGCTCAAGTCCTATGAGAAAGTCCCGGAAGATAGTACAGACCGGGTTAAGAGGCAGAGAATCGACCTGTCCAGGAATTTCAGGAGCAGAAAAGAGATCTTAGACTTCGTCAATGACTTCTTCTATCGCGTGATGCAGGAGGACCTGGGAGGCGTGGCCTACCATGAGGATGTTGCCCTCTATCCGGGAGCGGCATATCCGGCTGCTGATGCGGGAGACCGGACTGCTGCGGAGCCGGCGGGGGAAGATCCCTACCGGGTGGAAATTCTGCTCTGTGACCGGGAGGAGGAGACGGCGGAGGCCGCCGGTCTTGAAGACAAGGATGAGCTTGAGGCCAGGATGGTTGGAGAGCGGATCCTCAGGCTGATGCGAGAGCAGAGGGTGGTCAAGGAGGATCATAAGGGAGAGGAGACATCTCCGCTTCGCAAGCTGCGCTACCAGGATATTGTGATCCTGCTGCGAAGCCCCGGCTCCTGCGGACAGGCCTATGTGGACCAGCTCATGAAAATGGGGATTCCGGCCCATATGACTTCCAATAAGGGATACTTCGATACGGTGGAGGTCTCACGTTTTCTGGCCCTTCTCTCCCTTTTGAACAATCGTCAGGATGACAAGTGTCTGGCCGCCGTTATGTTGTCTCATGTCTTCGGAGACCCCTTTACGGAGGATGACCTCTATCTGATTCGGTCCGCCTTCCCCAGAATTCTGCTCCGAGGGTCAGGGGTCGGGGAGCCGGACATCTGCCGCAATGCGTCTCTCTGGGAGTCGTTTCAGGCCATGCTTGACTACAGCCGGGGAAGACCGGAAGAGCCGGGGATGCCGAGCGAAACAGGGGAGGTCCTTCGCCTTCGCAAGCGGCTGACTGCAGACAGGTCCCTGATACAAAAGGCCATTGATTTCGACACACGTCTGAACGCAGTGCGGACCCGTCTTCCCTATACGCCCATTCACCGGCTGATTGAGGAGCTTCTGGAGGAAACCGCCTATTTGAACTATGTGACCGGCCTGCCGGCGGGCCGGATCCGGCGAGCCAACCTGCTCAAACTGGTCGATGAGGCCATTAAATTCGAGCGGTCTTCTTATCGGGGTCTCTATCGTTTCATGAACTACATTCAGAAGCTCAGGACCTATGATGTCGACCTGTCGGCGGCCGAGCTGATCGGGGAGGAGGATGACGCCGTCCGGATCAGCAGCATTCACAAGAGCAAGGGACTCCAGTACCCGGTTGTCTTCGTCTCCGGCCTGGGACATAAGTTCAATATGAAAGACAGCAGAGGGGATATGCTGATCGACGCAGATCTTGGCATCTCTCTTCGGACCAGGGATCCCATCAGGAGGACAGAGGCAGACAACCTCTTGCACCGGGCGGTGAGCGATCGAATCATTGAGAATTCCCTGGCGGAGGAGATGCGGGTCCTCTATGTCGCCTTGACCAGGGCCAAGGAGAAGTTGATTCTGAGCGCAAGTGGCAAAGGCCTGCAGGAATGGCTGAAGCCGGAAGCCTGGAAAGAGTGCAGGGAAGATAGCTATGTCCTGCCCTACCAGAAGCGGCTTGGGGCAAAGATGTACCTGGACTGGATTCTTCCGGCCCTGGCCTCTTATGGAGGGACTTACAGAGATCAGATTTACTTCTATGCGGCGGAGAAGGAGGAGCATCCCACGGCAGGAGAGCCGGACCTGAGCCTGTCTGCCTGCGAACCGATCATGGAGTCCGATGACAGCCTGCGACAGTCGCTGCATCAGATCTTTGCCTATCGCTATCCCTATGAGGAAAATCTGAATTACAAGAGCAAGTATTCTGTCTCTGAGATCAAGCATGCCTCCATGCAAAGGACTCTGGGGGATGAGCAGGCCCAGGAGGTCTTTTGCCCGGATCCAAAGGAAAGATCGGTCCCGGACTTCATGCGAAATGACAAGAGCAAGGCCAAGCAGGAGAAGGCAGGCGGGGCAGCCGGCTCCGGGGCCTTGCGGGGAACGGCGATGCACCGTCTGATGGAGTGCTATGACTTTACGAGAGAAGACTACGCCCACTCTTTGCGAGAACAAATCATACAGATGCGGTCCGATGGCAGGCTGAGGGAAGAGGAGGCCGACCGGATCCTGCCGGATCGGATTCAGAATTTCCTGGAGAGTCGGATGGCGGCCCGTATTCACAGGGCGGCTCTCGCAGGCAAATTGTACCGGGAGCAGCCCTTTACCATGGGCTTTAGGCCATCGGAGATGGCTGAAATCCTGGGAGATGATAGACAGGGAGAAGAGGGAGAGGATGCTCCCGGGAGTGATCCGCAGGAGGACCTGGTTCTGGTGCAGGGAATCATTGATCTCTTCTTCATCGAGGACGGGAAGATCGTGCTGGTCGATTATAAGACAGACCGGGTGAAGAGCAAGCAGGAATTGTTGGATCGGTATAAGGCTCAGCTCCTGCTCTATGAGGAGGCGATTCGCAGGGCTATGTCCACGGACCGGCGGCCCCTGGTCAGGGGTCAGACGGTCATGTACTCCTTCATGCTAGAGGACCTGGTTGAAGTTCGATGAAGGGGCAGCAAGCCTCTGCAGCCGGAAGATGACCGCTTCTTCGAAGGGCAGACGGAGTCATGCCGGTGTAGCTTCGGAACTGAGCGTTGAAAAAGGACCGGGACCGGTAGCCGACCGCCCGGCAGATAGCTGTAATACTGAGGTCCGATTGAAGGATCAGGTGTATGGCGTGTTCCATTCGCACCCTGAGGATATAAGCTGACAGAGTCAGACCGACTTCTTCCCGGAATTTGGAGGACAGATAGGAGGCGGTATAGCCCATCTTGCCCGCGAGGACGGCGGCGCTGATGTTTCGGTCGTAGTGGAGCCGGATATAATCCATGCAGAAGCGGACGGGAGGGGACAGGACACAAGCCTGACGGCACTGCCGGAGCCTGCGGATGAAATCATCCAGCATTTGGTCGAAGACCTCATCGAGCCTGCGGATATCTCCGGCGTCTGCAAAGGCCTCTTGGTAGCGGTTCGCGAGGGCGAGGACGGTCTCCTCAGGCAGGCCGCCCCTTCTGGCCGCCCGGCAGGATAGAAGCAGAAGAGATTGGGCCAGGCAGATCCATAGGAGGATCACTTCCCGGGATCCCTCGGCAGGAGGATGGACGGAGGGGAGGAGAGCAGATAGTTTGGCCCGGTAGTCGCTGTCGCAGGATTCGATCAGGCTTGCAATCTGCTCTTGAATAGCAAAGCCACTGGATTGCGGAATTCTTGAGAGAGAAAAGGACATAGGGTAAGCCCCCTGATAAGTGAGGGCGCATATAAGCGCCTGAGTATGAGAGAAGAGATTTGTTTGAGTGAGTCGATCTATAAGTTAGATATACAATAGCAGATGCCGGATCAAATGTAAAAGCGGTGTAAAAGCGGACCCATTGAATTGCGCTGACAGGAGAAGATGCCCTATAATATTAGGAAATACAAGCGAAGCATGGTATGCGTGAGCGGTTTTAACAAGGAAGAAGTAATGAGTATGAATGCTTACGATGACGAGGTTCTGGAAGCCTTTCTTGCCAATCAGCTGCAGCTCTTTCCGGAGCCGGTTGCGGAGAATCTTGAAGAAGCGGATGAATTCCTGGAGGAGGTCTGTGCGCTAGTGGCCGCGTCCAAACAGGAGGCCCTTGCGTATCTGGCTGACAATATGGATGTCAGCGATCCGCAGCTTAAGGATCTGGAGGATATTCCGGAGGTCTTCGCGGTCGGAGACGGCAGATTCCTTATCGTGGAAGGGTGAGAGATGTCAAAGAGCGGTCGCAGGAATCAAATCAAGAGACGGCTGACGAGGAGAGAACAGATGTCAGAGGCATTTATTCTGGCAGCTTTTCTAGCCTTCTCCGGAGGATTTCAGGACGCCTACACCTACATGCTCAGGGATCACGTCTTCTCCAATGCGGAGACCGGCAACATCGTTCTTATGTTCTCGCATCTGATGCGGGGAGATTTGGCCCGGGCGATCAGCTATCTGTTCCCGATCCTGGCATTTGCCCTGGGGGTCTTCCTGGCCGACCAGGTGCAGCACCGCTATAAGTACGCGAGAAAGATTCACTGGAGGCAGGCAATTCTGCTCCTTGAAATCGGAATCCTATTCGCAGTCGGTTTCATGCCGGAAGGCCCGGTCAACATGTTGGCCAGCTCGTTTGTCAGCTTCTCCTGTGCCATGCAGGTGCAGTCCTTTCGCAAGGTGGCCGGGCATGCCTATGCCTCAACCATGTGCATCGGCAATCTGAGGTCGGGAATTACAGCCGTCTCGGCCTACCTGCACGACAGGAAGACCCAGCAGCTGGAACAGGCCTCTTATTATTTCGCGGTGATCCTTATTTTTGGATTGGGGGCCGGAGTCGGAGGGAACTGTTCCCTCCTCCTGGGCGTAAAGTCCATATGGATTTGCTGCCTGCTTCTGATGGTGGCTCTTGGCTTGATGTCTTTGGATGCGGAGCATGTGGTGGAATAAGAGAAAGCAAAGCGCAAGGCCGGTGGATGTCATTCGAACTCATCGCAAGAGCCTTGCGATCGAGGTCCGTGAGAACGGAGATATCCTGGTGCGGGCGCCCATGGAGATCCCCGATCGGGGAATCCTGCGCTTTGTCAGAGAGCATGAGGATTGGATTGAGAGGAAGTCCGGGCAGGCCAGACAGGACCGGATGCAATTCGAGGAGAAGTGCCGGGCACTGGGGCTTGCTGCTTCCTACAGTGAGGAGGAGCTCAAGGACCTGACCGGAAAAGCGCAAAAGCTGCTCCGAAAGAAGGCTGCCTCCTATGCCGAGATGATGGGAACGGATTACCATCGCATTGCGATCCGGCGGCAGAGAAGTCGCTGGGGCTCCTGTTCCTCCAAGGGCAATCTCAATTTCAACTGCCTGCTCATGCTCTGCCCGGATCGGGTGCAGGACTATGTGGTGGTGCACGAGCTGGCCCATCGCTTTGAGATGAATCACTCCCAGGCCTTCTGGAAGATTGTGGAGGACTACTGCCCGGACTATCGCAAGAGCCGGGCCTGGCTCAAAGAGCACGGAAGAGACCTGATCAGACGGTTGCCGGACAGGAGTCGCTAGTGGGGATTCCCTTGGCCGGGCGAGACAGAAGACATACATGAAGAGTTATAGGACAAAACGTGTTGATGAAAACCCCTTTAAAGCCTTGTAAATAGAG